>CAZQXB010000002.1:0-75533 GCA_964597575.1 uncultured Gammaproteobacteria bacterium | reverse complement strand
GGGAGCAGCTCACGACCATGTTGTTAATCAAGATTTATGTGCTACACTTTGGTAATAAAGTGTTCTTGTTTTTTGAATGAATAAATATGACAAAAGAAAAACTTCTCCAAATGGAAAAAACAGGTAAGTACGTATTTCATGGATCACCTGAATCAAATATTGAAGTATTGGAACCGCGACAGGGTACGCATATTCCAGATATGTCTAAACCAACAGAGACGATTAATGATGGACAACCAGCCATTTCAGCAACTCCTTATGTAGAACTTGCTATATTTAGAGCGGTAATAAACGGAGTAAATGCTCCTTTTGATCACAACAGTGGTTTTGATGTTAATGAAGGTGTTGCGAGTTTTAGTGTCTCTTCTGAAAAAGTTTTAGAGGCAGTTGAAGGAAAGAAAGGATATGTATACGTTTTTAATAAAAATGGATTTGAACCGTATAGTCGAGACGGGGAAATACAAGAAGGTTTAATGGAGTGGAGATCATACTCTACGGTAAAACCCGTTGAAATAATTGAGGTAACTTCAGAAGATTTACCAATACGACAGAGGATAAATGTTACTGGCTAAGATTTAATTTTTAACTGGGCATACATCTCCAAAAGTTCAATAAAGACATAATCTACAGAGCAGTTGTATATATTTGACAGCTTTTATTCTAAACGGTATATTGGCTGTAATATATTCTCTTCCACAATTAATAGATAAAAAATTACCTTGAACCAAGGGTGTATTGTTTTTATGCTAAAACTAACTTGAGGTTCAGGGTTTTGTTGTAATCCATATTTTTATGAACGTAGAAGAAAAAGCTTATTTTTTTGAAAAAAACAAAACAAACCTTGCTTTGGTAGTAAAGAATGTGACGGCGTATTTAAACGAATTGCGTATAAGGAATAAACAGATTCGTAAAGAGTTACCAAAGGTAAATGAAGATAACAAAATAGTTCAACAGCGTCTCCTTGATCATGGAATAAAACGAGAAGGTGAGCTTGGGGTGCTTATTTCATCCCCGTACTTTACGCGTTGTCTCATTGAATTTGATAGTAGTGTGCAGGAGGACATGTATTTTGGTAAGTTTTCATTCACTGATAACTCTATTTATTCATGGGTAACCCCAGCATCCTCCATTCGGTTTGAAAAGGTGGGTCCCGTGTATTATATCCGACCTGATGGTACGAAAAGGGAAGGAACTTTGCGTCAAAAGGATCAGTATATGATCACCGATGGTAAGATAGTTTTTCTTGCTACAGAATCAATAAATCATGAGCGTGAATTGGTATATCAAGAGTATTTTTCAAATCAAAAGAAAGATTTTGTTCTTCCTGAAATCGTCGCAAAAATGGAAAAAGCACAGGATGCTGTTATTCGCGCCCCACACAAAGGCCCTCTTCTTATTTCTGGTCCAGCGGGATCTGGAAAAACAACACTCGCGCTACATCGAATCGCTTTTATGGTACAGTCTCCGGATATTTCTGATCAGTTTCCACCCATTTCTATTATTGTTTTTGTACAGGACGAGGGAACACGAGAATATTTTTCTCATCTTTTGCCCGAACTGGGCATTAATGGTGTTATGATTACTACATTTGCCGACTGGGCAATGCGTGTTCTTGGACTTGAGGGCTACGCATATGCGTATCGTTTTGGCGGTTCAGAAGAAGAGAAGGATGCGTACGAATTTAAAAAATATACCGCACTCCATAATTTGAGTGCACAAAACATGGCAGGAGGTGTATATACAACGCTCGGTCTTTTGTATAGTAATTTTTTCGATAAAGAAAAAATGTTATTTAACAAGCAGAAACAAAATAAAGTCTTAGATAGATTTGATTTAACAATTCTTCTTCTTTTGCATAAAAAAGAGCACGGTACTCTCACGCTTATACAAGAATATTACCAATTGTCTAAGAAAGGTGCGGCTAAAAAGAAAAGTGGGCGATTTCCGGTGACTTATTCACTCATGGTTTTTGATGAGTTTCAAAATTATCTTCCGGAGCAAATTAAGCTTGCCAAAACCACACTTGATGAAAAGAATAATGCAGCTATGTATATTGGGGATATAGCACAGCAAACCCAATTTGGAACGATAAAAAATTGGAGTGATGCAGAAGAGGCTATACCAAATTCACGGAAAGTTCTTCTAGATAAAGTGTATAGAAATACGAAAAATATATTAAGGTATATTAGTTCATTAGGGTATCATGTTCATGTTGAAGATACTTTGAGAGAAGGAAATGCAGTTATAGAAAAAATTTCATCTTCTAAACAAGAAGAAATTGATTATGTTCGAACCATCATTGAAGAGTATTCTGGAAGTGTGGGAATTTTGGCGAAAAGCAGTGATTATTTGGATGAATTTTTGAATCTAAAGAGTATCCGAAAATCCGTGTATGTTATGAGTATCAATGAAGCTCAGGGGGTAGAGTTTGATACGGTTTGTATAGTAGGAGTGCGTGAAGATATGTTTAAGATTCAGTATGAAAACGATTTGAATGAGTATATGGAAGAAAAAAGAAGAATTAATAAGGATTTGTTATATGTTGCTCTTACGCGTGCAATGAGTTCATTATATGTTATTGGAGAATGTTTACTAAAGCATTCGATTAGAGAAGGTGGATTTTTTGATAATAAAGTGAGTTCACTTTAAATTCTAAATTTTTAAACGTACCTCTCTGTAGAGGCTAAAGAGTTCAATAAAGACATAATCTGCAGGGCCAGTCAGAACAAGTCGCCAAACCGTGGTCGCCTACGGCGACAGGTATGGGAAAATCTGCGAGGATTTTCCACGGGTTTTGCCACGAAATCAGAAGCGCGCGATCCCGCAAAAGCGGGTTCCGTCTTAGGCCTCCTGCTCACGCTCGGACCGAGCGAAATTTATCAAATATTCCATGTGCATTTTATGTTGTACTCACATCCATTTCGCGCTGCTGTAACCTGTTGTATTACTAGCGCGGCCATGGCGGTTGCCGGAGGCGCGGTTGCGTATCTTTCGTATTGGGTTGGTGTGGCTTTTTCGCAGATATCAGGGATGCCTGGTCCTGATTCATTTGCTGGCCTTGTTGGGTATGAGGCAATTGCAACATTCACTGGCATGGTTGCCGCCGGCTGTGCATCGTTCTTCTTTACAGTGCTGGTTTTTCGGGGCGATTCCAGACGATGATGTGCGATGACTTGTCTGACATTGCTGTTTCTGTTTTCGCTGGTATTGCTGAATTGCAGCAATCAGCTTATGCACGACACGTCTTCGATCTACGCTGTTGCTCCCGTCGTCGTGATCGCTTTGGCACGGCTTAGTCCAGTACGGACTCGCGCTTCGCAAAAATAAAAAGGTGCAAATAAAACAACCCAGAACGGCGTGATTCTGGGTCAGGGACGAGTATACGGGTTTGGCGCTAGGTGCTCCGTTTGGTTCGGCTTGGCGTCGCCGCGGTTGTGAGCTCGAGTCGAAGTGCGGACATGGCCGCACCTCGGTGCCCGGATAGTACGATCTGAGCCTCCTCGAGGATTTTCGCGAGAGCGGACTTCTGTTCCGCGGCGGTCAGACCGTCTGAGCGGATGCTGTGGGTTGCGGGGATGGGATGGGTCGTGTCCACTGACGTCTCCTTCCCGGCGACTCGCTCTCGACCGCACTGGCCGACGAGTTGCGCCGGCTTGTGCAAGGTCGATTCGACCACCAGTTATGTTAAAGAGTGCTTCTTTGAATGACTTCCTGGCGGCGTTGGTCATCGACCAACCTTTAAGGCTGCCACATAACTGGACAAATGTCAAGTCTTGACTCGGCCTGGCGATGTGATATTGCTTCACGCTAACCGCGCTCTGTGCTTCGATGTTGAGGGGGTGACGAGGTTTGCGAGCAGAAGAATCTGTGTTCGCACGGCTATTGCTCCATCCGCGCCTTGGTCTGATGTTCTTGAATTTCTTTCCTTACGTTCGCAAGTATATGTTCTCGCTAGGCTATGACATTAGACGATGCGGTAGACCAATCGGACGATAATACAAGTCCAATAGGGTGTGTTTTATTTGCAATAAATGCAGGCTGTGATAAATGTTTTTTACATACGGCATAATTTTGTAGAATTTGAAAAAACATAGAGGTGTGGTAAGATAATAAATATGTTTAAGTCTAAACGAACATTTCATTACTTCGCAAAAAATTTTTCTATCGTTATTGGTCTTGTTTTGATTTGGCGCGGTATCTGGTATGTATTAGACGGTTTCGATAAATGGATTTTTGGCGGCAGTCATTGGTGGACAGCTTTAGGGGGGGGTTGTCGTTGGTTTTATTATTTTATACCTTCCGGATAAGGATTTAAAAGAAATAGGAAAATTATAATGCCCCTGAAGGAAGTCGCATATCGCCGAATTAAAAAAAAGCAACAAAGGGGAGTGTTAAAAAATTTCTCAACTCTATCGAGCCTGAAGAAAAATGAACAGATAGTTTTTTGTTGCTTAAAATGTTCGAAAAAAGTACGGACGAAAAGGCAGTGCTGTGGGGGCCGAGTATTGTTGGCTTTGGAAAGTACTATTACAAATCAGAAAGAAGTACCGAAGAGGGGGATTGGCCTTTAGTTGAGTTTTCTTAAAAGTCTAACCGCTACTGCTACAATTGCAGGGGGGTCTGTAAATGGTTGGGCTGTGTGGAAGGATGAGCAAGGAAACACTCTTGATGAAAATTTAAGGAAGTAAAGGTTAAACGGGGATGGTAGGTGTATTATGCGAGATAATCTTGCCAAAATCAGAGAAAATAAGTAAAATAGGGTCAATTATTTATTCCTAACCCGGTAAAACTTGTATGGTGGACTTTAGAAATCGATGGTTGGTAGGCGTTCTTCGTACGCTTCTTGGTCTTTTTATTCTCATGAGCGGGGTAACTGGTCTTATGGCGGCGATGAGTCCTGATTTAAAGGGGATTCCGTCGGAAGCGATTCCAACCATGAAAGTGCTTTTTGATACCGGGCTTTTACACATGATTAAGATTACCGAAATTGTGGTTGGTCTCATGCTTATTGCGAATTTTCTTCCCGCGTTAGCTGCGATTTTCTTAGCCCCGATTTCAATTGGAGTTCTCGTGTTCAACATGAGTGCTGAAACATTACCAGCCGGTGCGATTCCGACTACCGCATTTCTTATCTTGTTAAATGTATACCTCGGGTACGTGTACTGGGATAAGTATAAAGCTCTGTTTGTACGTAAATAAGAGAAAAATTTCTTTGAAAAAGCAGCCTCTAGGGCTGCTTTTTTTCCTCTTGCTCCTCATTCTTGCTTTTGCTACAGTGCATTATGCCTATTATGATAGATATCCTTACCTCAATTGAGTCAGTCATAAAAAATGCCAAGCATGTCCGTATAGACAATGCGGCGATTCTTGCTTTTGTTAAAACGGTATCAAAGAGCGATTTTGGAAAAATGGAGTTTACTTCAAATACCACTCTCAAAACTTTGAGTGAGTCAGACCACATTGCCTTTACTATCGTGTACGCTGCTATCAATTTTTGTTATTGGGGTGAACCGAAATGGACTATTTCTCTGGGTGACGGAGATGTTGATGGGAGTGCTGCGATGTATCGCGCCCTTTGTATGGCTATTGAAGATGGGCGACCGCTCCTTCGTGCTGACTACCTTGCCTCACTGACAGATTCTGATTTAGAAGAGGTTCTCAAAGGAAATATTCAGATTCCTTTATTTCATGAGCGAAGAAGGATACTCAATGATCTGGGAAAAATGGTAAGTAAGACGTTTCATGGGAATTTTAGTGCTCTTTTGGGTGGGGCAAATTACCGCGCTCGAGATATTGTGAAAATTCTTGTGGATTCTTTTCCGTCTGTGTTTAACGATATAGCGCAGTATCAAGGAAAGAGTGTTGCGCGAGCCCAGTTGGTTCCAATGTATCTTGAAGATCTGCATACTTTAGGGGTAATTCGGGAAAAAGTAACAGGTATGGAAAACCTCACCGCCTTTGCGGATTACAAAGTGCCGCAACTTTTGCGCAAAGCTGGCATACTTCTGTACGGCGAAGCGTTGGCAAATAAGGTAGATTCAAAAAAAGAAGTCCAAAGTGGGAGTGAAGAGGAAGTGGAAATTCGTGCCCACACAATTTGGGCTGTAGAACTTGTGACGAGGGAATTAAAAAAAGTGTACCCAGACATTACTGCCAAAGAGGCCGATAATATTTTTTGGTTCCGTGGGCAGACAAAATCCCCGGATGATCTACCATATCATCGTACGAGAACAATTTGGTATTAAGTTTTTCCATGGTATGTATCCATCAAAACTTATTATCATTAGAGGAAATTCTGGTTCAGGCAAGACCACTGTAGTAAGAAGACTTCGTGAGCTGAGCAGTCGAAAAATTGCGATTGTTGAGCAAGATGTTATTCGGAGACATATTTTAAATGAAAAGGTGTCAGAAGGTGCTATAAATGATACGTTGATTTTACAGGTTGTCGAGTTTGCTTTAGCTCATGGCTACGATGTGCTTTTGGAAGGTATTTTAAGTATGAAGCAGTACGGCCCTATGCTTCAGCTCTTAATAGAGAAGTGTCCGGAACACTACGTGTACTATTTTGAAATTTCTTTTGAAGAAACCCTGAAACGCCACGCCACAAAACCAAATAAACACGAGTTTGGTGAGAAAGAAATGAAAACATGGTATCGAGAAAAAGATTTTACTCATTTTGCTGGAGAAAAAATTATCCCTCAAACATTTTCGTTAGAGGATACGCTCAGTATGATCATGAAAGATGCCAAATTATAGACACTTTTTCGTATCTATGGCATAGTTTTGGGGCGATTCTTTTATGCTTGTATGAATCTCACTCTCATTTTAGGTCCCATGAAAAGTGGAAAATCATTTGACCTGATTAGTTACTTTTCGCCACTTCAGTATACGACTTCGAAGTATGCACTTTATCAGCCGAAGCGGAATGTACGAGATGAGAAAATTGAATCGCGGAGTGGGTTATTTATTGAAGCCAAGAAGATCTCCTCAATCCGCGAAGCCTTGGATGAAAAATGGTCGGTTGTCGGAATAGACGAGATTCACATGTTTGATCCGCTCGATACCGTGTATATTCACGACCTTCTTACACGGGGGACAGATGTCGTGGTTTCTGGGCTCGACATGGACTATCGCGGACATTTATTTGAAATTGTACACAAGCTCTTTGAGCTCGGTCCGCGCGAGGTGCGCTATAAACGAGCCGTATGTCATTTGTGCAAAGGCTATTCTGCCACACAGACACAGATTTATAATAATAAGATTGCTGTGACTGAAGGGATTCCTACGGTTATCCCAGACGATGGCACGTTTACGTACGAGCCAACGTGCCGGATGTGTTTTGTGCGTTAAAAGGGATGCCTCTTGATTTTCCCGCTCTTTGTGGTAGTCTCTTTTCATATGACTGACCTTATTTCTCTCGCAACAAAACATCTTAAAGATATTATCAGCCAAGCAATTCGCCTCGAGCCGTCGGAGCACGCTCTTGTGATTTATGATACTGATGCGCCGCTTACTCAAATTATTCTTGCGGGGTACCGAAACGCGCTTCCTCAAGGGGAGTTTATGGATTTCCATGCTCATACTCCCGAGGAGATTTTGGCACGAATTAGCGCCTTAAAACCAAAGGACTTAGTGGTGGTACTTCAATCAACAAATTTTCGCCTAAATGAGTTTCGCTTACGCATCGAGTTATTTAATCGTGATTTGAAAACAATCGAGCACCTTCATCTTCTTCGTCTGAATGAAGATCAGTTTGAGCGCTACATTGATTCTTTGGCGTACGATTCAGCGTACTATCATACGTACGGTCACGGGTTAAAGAAGGTGATTGATCGTACGAACGAGATTGTGGTGAATTGTGCCGGCACAACCCTTACCTATAGCGGTGGCATGGAAGAATCAAAATTGAATATCGGCGATTACAGTGGCATGAAAAATGTGGGTGGTACCTACCCGATTGGGGAGGTATTTAGTGAGGCAAAAGACCTAACACGCACAAATGGCGAAGCCATGATTTTTGGGTACGCTGCCGACGATCATAAAGTGCGAATTGTGCCGCCGTTTAAGGCCTTTATTGTGAATGGGATTTTTTCAGCACCAGACGCACCAGAAGAATTTCAGAAGATTCTTGATTTAGTAAAAAGCGAAGAAGAACTTTGGGTGCGAGAGTTTGGTTTAGGGCTTAATCCCGCGATGGGAAAAAATTATATTGTAAACGATATTACCGCTTTTGAACGTCAAAAGGGGATGCACATCTCGCTTGGGGCGAAGCACGGGGTCTACAAAAAACCCGGGTTGAATCGAAAAGACGGACGCTACCATGTTGATATTTTCGTTGATATTGAAACGATCACCGCCGACGGTCAACGAATATACGAGCATGGAGATTTTATCGTGTCGTAATTTTCTCAAAATAGTTTAGAAGGATTCTATCCAGCGCCGTACGGCCCCCTCCCAGAGGGGGTCGTCTGGTTTTTCGGAGCGGAGTCGCATAATGACCACGCGAGAATCGGCCAGATTTGAGGGTACGTGAACATCGTCACTGTCTTTTGGTGCATTAAACGAAGCAAAGATTTCTTTTTTGGTGAAAGGAGTGTACTTGGTCGGTAGTTTTCCCGAAACCGCGTCAACGGTGAGTTCAACAATTCCAGCCGGACGTACGAATGGTTCTGGCGGAGTGTTTTCAAGGGCGGCAACCATAAATGAGTTCCAGATCGGCGCTGCAACGACTGACCCGTCGGCTCCTTCTTTCATAGGGCTATTGTCATTGTTTCCGACCCACACTCCAACAGCGAGGCTCGGGGTGTATCCGACAGTCCAAGCATCACGAAATTGCTGAGTCGTCCCTGTTTTTACTGCCACGGGTCGATCAGGGAGACGAAGGTTTTTTCCAAGACCGAAAATAAATTGTCGGGCATTGGTGTCGGAAAGAATATCAGTAATAAGGTAAGCTACTTGCGGATCAATTGCTTGGAGACCCGGGCTTTCCTGTTTTTCATAGACTATCTCACCAGAATCCTTTGTGATGGAGAGAATAGGGGTGGTCGGCTGTCGCTTCCCACCCGTTCCAAATGTACCAATACCGGCCGTGTGTTCAAGAAGTGTTACCTCGGCACCCCCAAGAACAAGTGCAGGTCCAAATCGTTTTCTTTCTTTCAGTGTTGTAATGCCGAGTTGTTCTGCGGTGTCGATGGCATTGTTGATTCCGGATAAAAGAAGGACTTTGACCGCGGGAACATTTAAAGATCCGGCTAAGGCTTGGCGAATGGAGACCGGGCCATAGTTTCGGCCAGTATAGTTATGAGGGATATAGGGAATACCGTGATTATCACTTGCGAAGTTTGTTTCGACATCAAGAATCATGCTCGCGGGACTCTGCCCATGCATAAAGGCCGTCGCATACACATAGGGTTTAAAAGAAGAACCAGGCTGCCTCGGCTGAAGAGCCACATTCACGGCCCCATCTTCTTCTCGAAAGTAATCTCGACTGCCAACCATTGCAAGAATCTCACCATTTTTTGAGTCGAGGGCTACAAGAGACGCATTTCCTGCGCCGTATTTTTTTTCATTTTCAAGGCCGCGCTCAGCAATAATTGATTCTGCCTTTTCTTGAAGAGGGAGATCGAGGGTGGTTCGAACAAACAGCCCGCCGTTTCGAACCGTATGTTCGCCGTAACGTTTGATAAGGGTGTCAATAACATAAAAAACAAAATGAGGCGCATGAATTTCCGCTTTTGGCTGAAGAAATACCAGAGGCTCATCCCGAAGGGCAGCTTCTTTTTCAATGGAATAGATGTACTTTTCTGCCTCCATGGTTCGGAGAACTTCGTGAGCTCTTTTTTTCAAGGTTTCTGCATTTGGCCCGTAGGGTGAATAGTCACTTGGGGCTTTGGGAAGTGCAGCTAAGTAGGCTGATTCGAGGAGAGTGAGATCGTGAACGTGTTTTTTAAAGTACGAATCACTGGCAGCCTCAATACCATACGCATTTCCCCCGTAGGGAGCATTGTTCAAGTACATTTCCAAAATTTCATCCTTAGTGTAACGAAGTTCAATTTTTACGGCCAAAACAAGTTCCTTTATTTTTCTGGTGTACGTGGGGCTTTGATCAAGGAGCGCCATGCGGGCCATTTGTTGCGTAATCGTGCTTGCTCCTTGGCGAATTTCTCCATGACGAAAATTAACGAGCATGGCTCGTATGATAGAGGTTATTTTAAAACCAGGATGCGAGTAGAATTCTTTATCTTCAATGGCAATGGTAGCATTTTTGACGTATGATGGAATGTCTTCTAAAGGAACCGGAGTGCGTTTTACATCGCCATGTACTTCATAAAGCAGTGTTCCATGACGGTCAAGGATGTGAGTGGACTTCGGAGCCGCGGTCATGATGTAGAGCGTCGGATCTGGGAGAGTGATAAAGAGATAGAGGAAAAAACTTGCGGCAGGAAGAAAAAGAGCAAAAAGAACAAGGGCTAGTATCCGCAGTGCAGAAAGAGATCTTTTTACACCGCAGCGAATAGTGCGAAATTTTCGGAGTTCGGTTGTGTGCGCTGCCCGTGGGGCGGACCGTGTTTGCATATAATTGATACAGAACACAAATCGCTGTAACCCTTACAGGTAGACTAGTCTCTCACTCACTGCATGTCAACGATTTTTTTGTTACAGCGTTGTGGGTAAGTAGGATTTTAAAATTATTTTTAGAAAAAATGATCGAATAATTAAAAAATATTTTAGAAAATAAAAAACCACCCTCACCAAAAAGAAAAATAATTTTCTACTCGGTGAGCTAAGGTGGTTTTTTCGATCATTGGTGTGAAGCGACTACTTCTCACCGATTCTTCGAGGTCTGAGAGGGATGAATGCGATGGGTCTGGCTGACCGTGCGAGTGCTTCCGGAGTGAAGACTTGAAAGTTAGGTGGCAACCCGCTCGTTTTTTCCGGGTTCTGTCGTGGTGCCGCGACTCTCTTTTCTTGGCAACACTTTTTACGATCACGAAGGATCTTCCAGTCGCGTGGACTGTCGGCGATAAAATGCCGCCTTTCGCAGAAGTACTCATCGACTTCTTCCATCTGCTGCCTTAGCCCAACCAACCGTTTCGCTCGGTAGCCGAAGGAGGCGGTTGGCATCGACAGAGTCTTCCCATGCGCCCATATATTCACCGTCCTTTTCCGTCGCCTAGTAAATCTCATTTTTTGGCTTATGTCAATAATGAGGCGACAGAGTGCTACTGTCTCAACTTTCCTATTCAATACGAAGAATCGTGATGCGACTTTCTTTGTTTCCGAGAAGCATGATTATCTGTTCGCCAACCGTATGTCCGAGGAGCGCTGATCCGAGAGGGGACGTGTGCGAAATAATACCCAGTTCCGGGTTGGTTTCTGAGGAACCAAGAATTTGATAGGTTTTTTGTTTCCCGTTTTGTTCAACGGTAACCGTATGGCCTATCTGAATGATCCCGCCGTTTTTGTGTGGTTCAATAATCACTGCCTGGTTGATTTGGGCTTCAAGGCGAATAATGGCGCTATTGATTCCGCGGAGTCGTCCTTTGGCTAATTGATATTCGGCATTCTCCGAGAAGTCGCCAAATTCTGCTAAGCGGGAGACTTCAGCCGCGGCTTTGGGTTTTTTGTGCCATTTCAGAGTGTCGAGCTCAGTCTGAAGCTCCGCAAGTTTTTCCTTCGTAATAAGCGGATCAATTGGAATGTTACTGAACTTGGTGGGTTTGCGGTAGGGAATTTGCATGATAAAGAAAAGCGCGAATGAATAATAATACGGGTACTATAGTCCATTTTTGTGTGGGAAAACAAGTAAAAGTACCTCTTGTGGAGAGGGGGTAACTTTGGTTCTGAATACCCCGCTTCTTGACAAGAACACATATTTGCTATATGATTGATTAATCAACTATTATTCAATCATATGTCAAACATCACACCTTCACTCGCATTTTTTTTAAATCTTGCTAAGGTCAAAACCGTCCTTGTGCGCCGCTTTGATAATCGCCTGAGTTTCCACGGGCTCGGATTTAGTGACTTTATGATTCTTTTTCACCTGAGCCAAGCCGGAGAAGGGAAACTTCGTCGTACTGACCTTGCTGAAAAAGTCGGTCTCACCCCTTCGGGAATCACCCGCATGCTTCTCCCTATGGAAAAGATAGGTTTGGTAAAGCGAGAAGTGAGTAAAGATGATGCCAGGGTGAGTTTCGTGGCTCTTGCTCCGGGTGGAAAACGTCGTTTTACTGAAGCTCTCGACAGTGTGGAAATTCTAACTGAAGATCTATTGCCAACGGAAAAGGCGAAGAAATTAGGAGAATTTTCTGATCTTCTTATCGAACTTGGGAAAATTACGGTATACTAAAATAAAGAAAGCGAGGAGGGGTTGCTACTCTAGTCAAAGAGGGTATATTGTGATAACCTCCTCAGACATTCATGAACTTCTCTATGCCACTCGAACCCAATGCAATTGAGGTCAAAGGTTTAACAAAGTCTTTTAAAAAACTCGATGTCCTAAAGGGCGTCGATTTAACGGTAAAGCGCGGTTCCATGCTTGCCCTGCTTGGGCCAAATGGAGCTGGAAAAACAACCACAGTGCGTATTTTGAGTACCCTTTTGAAGCCGGATGAAGGGGAGGTTCGGGTGAATGGTTTCGATATCGTGAAAGACGCTCACAAAGTGCGCGGGGTTATTGGTTTAACTGGGCAGTATGCAGCCGTAGACGAGTATCTCACTGGTCGTGAAAATTTGGTTATGATGGGGCAGCTCTACCATTTGGGAAAAGAAAAAAGCAAGGCTCGGGCCGAAGAGCTTTTAAAAGAGTTTGATTTGCTTGAGGCAGCAGAGCGCGCGGCAAAAACGTACTCGGGTGGTATGCGACGTCGATTGGATTTAGCGGCAAGTTTGGTGGCGACACCTCCGATTATCTTCCTTGATGAACCAACGACGGGCCTTGATCCACGCAGTCGTATTACTATGTGGAATATCATTCAAAAATTAAAGGAGAATGGTGCAACCATTCTTTTGACCACTCAGTATTTAGAAGAAGCAGATAAGCTGGCTGATCAGATCGCAGTTATTGATCATGGAAAAGTAATTGCCTACGGCACCCCAAACGAATTAAAGGCAAGCGTTGGAAATGAACGTATCGAATTTGCCGTCGAAGCAGGCAGTGATTTTGAAAAAGCTCTTTCTGTCATTAAGGCGAGTGATGTGCGCTCGAATAAGGAAGAGCGTACGATTAGTATTGGAACGGATGGAAGTGTACGTGAACTGAAAGATATTCTTGATGCGATCTATGCCGCAGGAGTGGAGATTGATAATTTGTCCGTGCACAAACCTACGCTCGATGATGTCTTTTTGAAAGTGACTGGTCGTGAAGTTGAAAGTACTTCTTCTTCTCAATAAATTCTATGCAAACCTCATTTCAGGAAGAGAAAAAAAGAGAAGGCAATCACTTTATGTGGGCGCTCAGTGATATCGGAGTGCTTATTACCCGAAGTTTAAAGCATATTTTTAAGAATCTTGATCAACTGCTCTCGGTGGCGATTCAGCCGATCATGTTCATGCTTTTATTTCGGTATGTTTTCGGAGGAGCGATTAATACGGGTGGAGTAAGTTATGTGAATTTTCTTGTGGCCGGTATTTTAATTCAAAATGCTGCCTTTGGTGCGCAGACCACTTCACTTAGCGTTGCGACCGATTTAAAGCGGGGGATCATTGATCGGTTTAAATCTTTGCCAATGCTTAGTTCTGCAGTGATGGTTGGGCATGTCGTAGCCGATCTCGTAAGAAATACGATGTCATCGGTTATTATGATTGGGGTCGCATTTCTTATCGGTTTTCGGCCAGTCGCATCTGTTACGGAGTGGTTTGCGATTTGGGGAATTTTACTTCTGTTTACCTTCGCATTTTCGTGGCTCTCTGCGGTGATTGGCCTTCTTGCAAAGAGTGTTGAGGCAGTGCAGTGGATTGGGTTTGTTCTTGTCTTTCCTCTAACATTTGCAAGTGCGACATTTGTGCCAACCGCGGGAATGCCAAAGTATTTACGAATTTTTGCAGAGAATCAGCCATTAACGCACGTGATCGAAGCTATTCGTGCCTATATGACCGGTACTCCAGTCGGTAACCATGCGTGGGCAGCGGTGTTGTGGTGTATTGGATTGATTGTGGTATGTATTCCGCTCGCGGCATATTTGTTTCGAACAAAGTCGATTCAGTGATAGAAAAAAGAGAAAAGACCTTGTGCCAAGACATAAGGTCTTTTTTGTTTTGACAGTCTCTTTTTTAAGAGAGTATGATACCTTTATTATTTTCAATTTTATTTTTGTATATGCCAAAATGGATTGCTTTAGTTCTAGGATTGGGAATTATTGGTGCATTGGCGTATGTTTCATTCAGTAACAAGAGTGAAATGTCAGTTTTGGAAACACCTGCTCCAATACCTTCAGCAACGCCCGCTGCCTCTCAGGAACCTTCACCGTCTGTCCCAGAGCCAGTGTTTATGCCAACTCCCACTCCTGTAACGCCTTCGGTAAAACCTTCACCTGTCGTCGTGCCTCCGACGCCACCTGCGCCTATTTCAGTAACAATCAAAACCGTAACGGAAGCAGAAGTGGCAACGCATAATAATGTCAGTAGTTGTTATACGATTATGGGTGATAAGGTGTACGATGTTACAGATTTTATCAATAAACATCGAGGCGGTTCAGATAAAATTATCGGCTTGTGCGGTAAAGACGGTACCGCTCAATTTTTAAAGCAACACGGATCAAGTGCTAAAGCCCAGGCTGTACTCAGTTCTTTTTATATTGCTGAGTTAGCCTCTTAACTTATTTTTTATGAATAGAGAGCATGTACATGCCCTCGCTCCAGTAGTTCTTCGTGTGGGTCTTGGTTTTGTTTTTGCGTATTTTGGTTGGAGTGGTATAACCGAGCCGGAAAACTGGGCTGGGTTGGTCCCTGATTGGATAATTAGTATTGCTTCTCCTGAAACTCTTGTGCGAATTCACGGCATTTTTGAGCTTATCGGAGGGGTTCTTCTTGTTATGGGGGTAAGACTTGGAATTGTCTCTGGGCTTCTTTTTTTGAACCTTCTTCATACGGTATTCCTTCTTTCTTCTGGTCCAATTATTGTTCGTGATGTGGGAATTTTATCCGGACTTCTTTCGTTGTTTTTAGCAAACCTTCCGGTGAGAAGAAAATAGGCGACCTACTTTCTTTGGAGGGAATAAAAACCATGAACACTGTATGTAGTCATGGTTTTTTTAGTGTCGAAACCTAGAGTTTAGTAAAAAGAACGGTAGGTTCTCCTTCAGCTTCGCCACTTTCCCCTAAGTCATGAAGCGCTTTCATGATGCGAGCATACTGATACTTTTTTATGGTTGGTCTTGCAGGGTCGTTCACAGTAAATTCATTTGTTGTGTCGTTGTATCCCGTGATCACAAAAACATGAAAGGAGGCCCCCTTAATTCCAGTCGGAGGCTCATTGTATAAAGCAAATTGATTGACAAGAGCGATTACGGGTCGTTTGGCTTGTAATTCTTTCTTGATTTCTTCAAGAGTTGGTTTTCGTTTAATGGTTATGCGAATTTTTGTATTCGCTTCAATCATCTGTTTTGTTTCTACCGCGTTGGTGTCGGCATTCTTTTTCAAATACTCATTTTCCCAAACAAACAGGGCTTGCATGGTTTTATTCGCTTCGTCTTGTGAGAGTGCTTTTTCGGCATAAAATGCCTGTACCATGCTTGCACTTGCTTCTTCACAGGCATTTCCCCAAGGGTCATTCCAGTTATCGCCGGGTGCCTGAGTAATTGAGGGAACTTCAAGTTGGATCATTGTTGCCGGAGGATTGGTTTTTTCAGGTGTTCGATAGAGGTATGCTCCTGTTATGATAAAGACGGCAAGAATAATGATCGCTCCCGAAACGTAGGTCGTGGATTTCATAGAGAGATTATTATTTTATAAAGGTATCGTAACACGCTTATAAAGAATGTGAAACAACTTCCTGTCCTTTCTTTGTGGAATATAAAGAACCGCTCTGTTATGCTATCTGTATATCTATGTTCCTTTTTCCAGTCCGGTTCGTATATCTTAGTACAGGAACGTTGATCAACTCCTATGACAATTCACATGGATACGGATATTCAGGCAGCAAAAACTGGTGATCGTGAAGCGTTTGCTCGTCTTTATGATGGGTATGTGCGACAAGTATATGGATTTATTTTCACCAAAGTCCAGCACCCGCCCACCGCTGAGGACCTCACAAGTCAAACGTTTTTAAAAGCACTTGAACATATTGGTTCATTTCAGGTAAAAAAAGCATCGTTTGCCACCTGGCTCTTTACGATTGCTCGTCGGACTGTGATTGATCACTACCGTACGACTCACAAGCATGAAGATATTGAGGATGCCTGGGATCTTCCTGACAGTACAGACACCGTTCGCGACACAGACACCGCTCTTCGTTTCGCGAAAGTAAAAATGGTAATGCAGGAGCTCTCAACAAGAGACCGAGATCTCATTGTGCTTCGTTTGTGGCAAGGGTTATCGTTTCAGGAAATAAGTGACATCTTGGGCACTTCCCCGGATGCCTGCAAGGTTGCCTATGGCCGGGCAATTCAAAAAATTCGTACGCGCATTCCGCTCGGGGCCGTGGCCATTATCTTACTTCTTTTATCTCGAACCGTATGATTACCCAAACAACAAAGGTTGATCAGCTCGTGGAAGAAATATTACATATCGAACCTTCACTTCGTTCATCACGAGAACAGGTTCGGGCAGCTGTTGAGGTGCTGCTTCAGCTTGAGCCAGATCTCGAACCTGATGCAGCGTTTGTCTCTCGGCTTCGAACGAAACTTCTTCTTGCGGAAGAAAAGCCGCGCTCCTACTCATTTTTTTCTTCTTTTATGAACACACAAAAAACGTCAATGGTTTTGGTACCGGTTTTAGCTACGCTCGTTGTTGTCGTTGGTATTGGTGCGTATTATGCAAAGGCCCCTGGGTCAAGTAGTGTTGAGAAAAATACCCGAGTAGCTTTTGTGTCTGTTTCACCCGGAGCATTTGGTTCTCTCGTTGGTGCATCTGGAAACTCCGGTGCTCTTGAGAGTGCCTCGGCTCGCGACACTAGTGATGTGGCCGTAGATCCAACTGTTTCGCCAAGACCTGCTATGACTGGGCTTGTGGGTGCTGGTGGTGGGTCTCCAAGTATGGCAGCCGATAAAATGATCGCTCCCGCCATCATGTACACGTATGTATATGAAGGAGACGACATTGCAGTGCCTTCAGCAGACTTGCCGGTTTTTCGAAGAAATAAAGCCCTGAATGCCTCAGGAAATAGCATGTTTGGAACCGTATCAAAACTTTTTCCAAACATTAATTTACGCCCTCTTGCTGATGCGAGAATTCAGAACATTAACTTTGTTCAAGATAAAAAGGATGGATATACGGCTTCGGTTGATTTTGATGATGCCCGTGTATCGATTGGTCCAAATTACACGAAGTGGTACGGAGCCGATGTGTGTGGGCCCACTCCGTGTAACCAGAATCCGCTTACCGAAAGTGATGTTCCGGCCGATGCTGAGTTGATTCGTTTGGCAAATGCGTTTATGGAAGAATACGATATTAATCGTGAATTATATGGCGCCCCCATTGTTGATACGAGCTGGAAAGATTTTCCGGTGGGCGAAGGAGTGCGTTACATTCCAGATACCGTCAGTGTTATTTACCCACTCGTTCTGGGCGAGAAACAAATCATGGAGAGTTATGGCACATCGCCATACGGGATTCGTGTGAATGTTGATATTCGGAAGAATAAAGTGCAAGGTGCGTGGAATATTAGTGGTGGCACCTATGAAAGTTCAAAGTACATCCTTGAGACTGACGCCATTCGTTTGAAAAAATTTGCAGAAAATGGTGGGTATATTGGCAGTGGCCCTATTTTCTACGATGGCATGGATATCACTAAAAAGACGTTGCGTTTAGGCACTCCGACGATTGTGTACGAACAACAATATATCTATAGCGATACCAATCAAACATCACAGGAATTGTATGTTCCAGCACTTTCGTTCCCGCTGCTGAACTCAAATGAGGCAGAAGGGTATGTGCAACAGTTCGTGCGAGTACCTTTGCCAAAAGAAATCCTTGATGCTCGGGAAAATCCCACCCCGCCAAACGGTGGTCCGATTATGCTTCTGAGAGAAGCCCAGTAAGAGAAAAGGTATTTCAAGAAAAAGTCACCCTGTCTCCAGGGTGGCTTTTTTGGCTTGGCGGATGCTCGGGGAAGCGGTATACTTGAGCCATCTATGGAGAATTCTAAAGAAAATAATAGTATAGAAGAGCATCTGAGAAGGAATCGGCTTCTTTTTGTACGCTTTTTGGCCCCGAGTATATGGGTCCTTAGTCCAGGTGTGATTGTGTTCTGTCTGTTTCAGCAGGTGTTCATGACAGAACCGTCGTGGTACTTCACCTTATTTTCCTTTTGGGTGGCGTCTGGGGTATCACTTTTCTTGATATATGTTCCTGTACTGAAAATTCAAGATTTTCTGAAGCTGTTAGCAGGGGGTTTTTTGATTCAGGTGGTATCGGTATTATTTTTTTACGTTTTTATTTTGCAAAACAGTTCTTCTTTTCAGCCTTTCATGATTCCGCAGGTAGTTCTTTTTTTGATTGGGCCACAACTTGTAGTGACAGGGGTTTTGGCAGTGCTTATGAGAGTGTGTAGAAAATCCCCTCGGTACTTTAGAGCTTTACGTATCATTATACTTCTTATTATATTTGCTGGTATATTGGCCGGATTTTTTGGAATTTCGCTTTGATTGTTCGACAAGGTGAAAAGGAAAGGTGTGGGTGGTGTACAATATTCTAAACAAGTATACTAATGTTATCATTTCATTTCTCTTATATATGAAAAAGAACACGTTGTGGTTTATCTTGCTCGGAGCGGTGCTCGCTCTGGGAATTTTTGTGGTGTGGTCAATGTATGGAGAACAGAACGAGGAGGGTGCTGTGTGTACCATGGAGGCAAAGTTATGCCCTGATGGGTCGTATGTGGGTCGTAGCGGGCCACGCTGTGAATTCGCTACCTGCCCTTCGGGGGTTTCGACAGAGGAAGAATGGACCGCTTCCCCTGTCACTTCAGGAGGGGTATCATTTTCTTATCCGAAAGTGCTCGGCACATCGTTTATTCGCCCTTCAGAATGGCCGCCAACCGTTACCGTGAGGAACGGGGTATTTGCATGTGCAACAGGAGGTGCGATTGCGCCAAATATTCAGATAGTCATGCGAACGATTCAGGGTAGTCGATACTGTGTAAGAACAGAAAGTGAAGGGGCCGCAGGCTCAGTGTATACAAAGTATACGTACTCTAAGGAAGAGGGTGAAAAAATGGTTACCGTAGAGTTTGTACTCCGGGCACCACAGTGTGCGAATTATGATGCAGAAAAGAAAACTGCCTGTACGAAAGAACAGCAAGAATTTTCCCCAGATTCATTTGTAAATCGTATTATAGAGAGCGTGTCGATTCTGTAAAGGAATGATTTTTTTATATGCATGCTCGTGTAGAAAAAACCCTGAGTTATCTGAAGAATAAAAAACGCATTCTTTTTATTACCACTTCAAATCGTTGGAGCGGGGAAAAAGAAGGGGAGCGTGCCAAGAGTACAGAGCTTGCGCATCGCCTTAAGGCGATGCTTCCACATACGCATGTGGATATTATTGACATTCCCTCTCTCCTTATTCATCCCTGTGAAGGGAATGTGTCGACAAAGTCAGGAAATGTCTGCGGGGTAAAGGATGCTCTTCTTCCAGACGAAATGAAAAATCCAAGTGGGGCTCATCGGTGCTGGGCAAGCATTAACAATGCGGATGATGAACTTTGGAAGGTGAGTCAGGTGTTGTTGGTAGCAGATACCGTGGTATTTTTTGGCTCAGTCCGTTGGGGGCAGATGAATGCGATGTATCAAAAACTCATAGAACGATTAACCTGGCTCGAGAATCGACACTCAGCCCTTGGAGAAAAAAATATTCTTGAAACTATTGAGGCTGGAATTATTGTCACTGGGCATAATTGGCGCGGGGCGAGTGTGGTACGAGTACAGAAAAAAGTACTGAAATACTTTGGTTTTTCCGTTGTTTCAAAACTTTGCTGGAATTGGCAGTTTACAAAGCCAGGAGACGAGTCCGAGGCTTCGTATAAAAATGCTGCCAAAGTTTTTACAGAGACATTTTTAGGATAGTTTTTTTGGTTACCACGCATCGATAAGGATCGTCTGTGGAATTTTTGTAATACTATCGAGTATTTCCGTCGTTGTTGGAGTGCGGTATATGAACCCAGTTGAAGGCCCGCCATCGAGATTAAGGACGGTTTCAAATGCAGGTGTTGAAGATGCAAGGCGAAGACTCAGTTCATATAAACTCATGAGCTCTCTTGAAACAATAAGGTAGGGCTCATGCGTGTTCGTTAAACCAATTGCTGTGCGTCGAGCTATTTTCCCTGAATCTTCTTTGACCGCAGGATTTCCATTTTTTATGAGAAAAGGATAGCTTTGAATTGCTGAATTATTGCCACCTAGGGGGATTTTTTTGAGTGGTGTTAAAGATAAATCATGAATACGAATAGTGTTCGAAGAAAATACGATGAGTCCGGTAAGATTTTCGTCAAAGTGCCGTGAGCCAATGCGATTTCCGTTTATAACAAGATATCCCGAGGGCGTGTAGTCCTCATGGAAATACCCACCATTTAGTGCGATGTCTGTTGTACTGGTTACCCACTCAGAAATATAACGAGGAGTTGCTGTTGAGAAACCCAAGGAAATTGTGGATGAGGTAGGAATGGGGAGGATAAAGAGGGGGGGTGTTTCTGCCGCCGGCACCTCTTTTTGGGGTAAAGAAGGGCTTATTTCTTCCCTGAGCATCTTTTTGTACAGGTGAGTAAAAAGGAGGCCGCTGGCTCCGAGAATGAGAAAAAGAATACCGAGGATTTTCTTCATATGCGAAGAAGTATAGCCTCTTTTGTAGCCGGCTGAAAGGGTCTTGACATTCTTCCTTCGATACGGTACACTTTGGCCTAGATTACTTAACTTCATGTGCCGACGTTGGGTCCATTCTCAACCTCTCGCTTCTATTGATTTTTTATGTCAGACGCACGATTGCCAGAATTGCAAGCCGGGATGATCGTAAAAGTTCATCAAAAAATTAAAGAAACCAACACCAAAGGTGAAGAAAAAGAACGTATTCAGATTTTTGAAGGGATTATCATTTCCATGAAACATGGTCATGAAGCCGGCGCCACGATTACCGTACGCAAAATGTCAGACGGCGTAGGAGTAGAGCGTATCTTCCCAATTCATTCCCCAGTCATTGACAAGATTGATGTCGTTCGACAAATGAAGGTGAATCAAGCAAAGCCACTTCATCTTCGTACCTCAAAGAAGCGCCTCAAAGAAGTTGGTGCCGTTGAGAAAAAAGCGTAAATTTTCTTAAAAAGAACCCCGATATCGGGGTTCTTTTTTATCGGTAAGTTGCTAATAATCTTGACAAAAGTGCTATGTTGTGCTATAATCATGTGTCTATATAGAGCTTTATTTTAGCTTTCATTAGGCAAGAACAGTCTTTCGTGGCGGTAGTGGTTCAGGGTCATGTGCCTTGCTTCTACTGCCATGAGAGATTGTTCACAGGGAGAGGTAAAAACAATGGAAAACAAGAGCTGGCTCAAGTTCCTCGTGTTCGTGGCTTTCATCATCTACCCGATCGATGTCATTACTCGAGAGCGGGGATGTTTCGTGAATGCTGAGTCGTATCCGGCTGAAGTGGTCTACATCATCGCCAGTCGAGACGCCGACGGAGTGCTCATCTCCTGCGAGTTTCACGCTCGCGCTGGAGAAGCCACCCTCGAGTTCTACACCGGCATATCACATGTCGACGCGTCTGTGGAGGCGTGTGCCACCTTATTGCGGGGCTGGATTGTCATGGTCCGCGAGACTAAGCTTTGCCGCCTGCCGACCGGAAACCTGTGCGACCGTTCCCGTTATGAGTGGGAGGCGAAACCAGAGCCGGTTGTTGGCTGGGTCAAGCTCGTCCACCACATGTAGAAGTGGGTCGCTTGCAATCCTGCAGCTGGCCTGAACCAAAGACCCGCATCGAATTCTCGATGCGGGTTCCTTTAATTAAGAAAAGATTTTATTTTTTTACGAGATCCTTGAGATAATGACCTGTGTAGCTTTTTTTCACTGCAGCGACTTCTTTTGGTGTGCCCTCAGCCACAAGCTCACCTCCACTTTTACCCCCATCTGGCCCGAGGTCAATAATCCAGTCTGAAGAGGCAGCGACATCCATGTTATGTTCGATAATAAGAACTGTATTGCCTTTATCGACGAGCTGGTTCAAGACATGAAGCAGGCGTTTAATATCTTCAAAATGAAGACCCGTCGTTGGTTCGTCTAAAATGTATAAGGTTTTTCCGGTTGATCGACGCGCAAGTTCTGTGGCCAATTTAATACGTTGTGCCTCACCCCCAGAAACGGTGGTTGCAGGCTGGCCAAGTTTTAAATAACTTAAGCCGACATCGCGTAAAATATCGAGTTTGTCTGCAATAGCCGGAATATCGCGGAAGAATCGGTGTGCTTCCTCAACCGTCATTTCAAGGACATCCCCAATGTGTTTCCCGCGATAATGAATTTCAAGAGCTTCCTTATTGTAGCGTTTACCGACACATTCCGTACACTCAACAAATACGTCGGTTAAAAATTGCATTGGAATGCGAATATATCCTTCCCCGGCACAGGCCTCGCAACGTCCACCACCTTTTACATTGAAGCTGAACATGCCGGCATCGTAGCCACGCATTTTAGCTTCTGGGACATTCGTAAATAAGTCACGAATCGCCGTGAAAACACCGGTGTAGGTGGCTGGATTTGAACGAGGGGTACGACCGATAGGAGTTTGGTCAATGGAGATCACTTTGTCAATATTGGTGAGCCCTTTAATGTTTTTGTGTGCTCCTGGTTCGGCTTTTGCACGATAAAAATGTTGGCTCAAGGCCTTACTCAAAATATCAATAATAAGAGTTGATTTTCCAGAACCAGAAACGCCAGTAACACAGACCAACTTTCCAAGAGGAATAGAAACATCAATATTTTTTAAGTTGAAGGCAGTCGCCCCGACAATGTCGATACTCTTTCCATTCCCTTTGTGGAGTGTTTTTGGCGGTGTAATTCCTTCTTTGCCGGAAAGATACTGACCGGTGAGAGATTTCTTGGCCTTTTTAATGGCTGCAGGGGTTCCTTCGGCCACCACCTCACCACCATATTCTCCAGCTCCTGGACCAATATCAATGACGTAGTCGGCCGATTCCATCATGGCGGCATCGTGCTCAACCACGATGACGGTGTTTCCAATATCGCGAAGAGTTTTTAAGGTTGCAATGAGCTTGTCGTTATCTTTACTGTGAAGCCCAATGGAAGGTTCATCTAAGATATAAATAACATTCGTGAGTCCGGTTGAAAGCTGCGTTGAAAGGCGAACACGTTGTGATTCACCTCCTGACAATGTAGCCATGCTTCGATCAAGTGTGAGGTAGTGCAACCCAACTGAACGCAAATCTTCAAGACGGCGAATCATTTCCTTTAAAATAGGAAACGTAATTTTTTCGTGTTGAGTGCTTAAACGAAACGGATCACTCGTTGGAGTTTTTTTGGTCTTTCCGTTCGGAAGATAATTCTGAAAAAGGTTCAGCGCTTCTTCAACGCTTAACTCTACAATGTCAGCAATCGACATGTCTCCAATGCGCACATGAAGTGATTCTACTTTCAGCCGTTTTCCTTTGCAGGAAGAACAGAGTGTTTCACGCATGTATTCTTGGATTTCCTTGCGGATGTATTCAGAATCAGTTTCAGCATGACGAGCGGTGAGGTTGGGGATAATCCCCTCAAAGCGCATTTTTTTCCCTTCCACATCGTACTCTTGTCCGTCGGTACCGAACAGGAGCATGTCCATGACTTTGCCCGATAAATCTTTTACCGGCGTATGCACTGAAAAAGCGTGAACAGTGGCAACTGCTTCAACGAGCTTGCTGTACATGCTTTGGTTCCCAACAATACGAGTCCATGGCTGAATGGCGCCTTCGGCTAAGGTAAGGCGGGGGTTTGGGATAACGAGTTCTGGGTTCACTTCAAGTGTGTAGCCAAGACCAGTACAGCGTGCGCAAGCGCCATAGGGGCTATTAAAACTAAACGTACGAGGTTCGATTGGGTCAAAACGGCGATCACTTTTAATAGCGTAGGGGAAGGTGGAGTACCGTGTCTCTTCGCCTGTTTCAGCGTTCGCGATAATTACTGTGCCATTCGCAAGCTCTAAGGCTTTTAGTACTGCTTCAGCGACATCTTGTTTTTTAGAATCCGTAATCGTTGCAAGAACGACATCAATAGAATATTTTTTTTCTGTCTGGAAAGGATAGGTTTTTATTTGTGCGAGTTTCATTGGTACACCATTCACACGCACAGAAGTGTGCCCGCTTTGTTCAAGTTGTTTTACAAGGGTGCGCGATTGCACCGTAATATTGGTGTATACCGGCGACACAATAAGAAGCGGTGAGACCTTACGGGCGAGAGAGCGAACCGTTTCTACAATTTGGCCGGAGGTAAAATGGCTGACCGATTCACCAGTCTCCGGGTCGTACTGCACGCCAACACGAGAAAAAAGAAGGCGAAGACCATCGTAAATTTCGGTGGTCGTACCAACCGTTGAACGAGGGTTTTGAGTAGTGTTTCGCTGATCGATCGCAATAGTCGGGGAGAGGCCGGTAATCTCGTCAACATCGGGTTTATCTTGAAGTTCCATGAATTGTCGCGCGTAGGCATTCAAGCTTTCTGCGTAGCGGCGCTGACCCTCGGCGTAAATGGTATCAAAAGCTAAAGAAGATTTTCCAGAACCTGAAAGACCGGTAATAACCGTAAGGGCATTTTTAGGAATCTTAACCGAAATGTTTTTTAAATTATTGACGCGGGCACCTTTAATGCTGATATACTCGGGCATACAATTCATTGAGGATTGGTCGGATGAGAAGTATACGCGAGGAAAGGGAATATGTCAATTATGGTTTTGTGGCGGGTGTTTTGAGTGCTTCAACCATGATGCGCTGCCATTCGCTTTCTGGAATACTCCCATCGATACGGGTGCCGTTGACGATATACGTTGGTGTTCCGCGAATACCAATAGCGTAAGCGTCGTTTACATCTTCTTCAATGAATTTTGCCGTGCGGTACGTGCTTCGACAGCTGTCGAAACGAGGGGTTTTAATGTTAAGCGCTGTGGCTGCGGTCGCTAAACCGTGTTCAGAAAGATTTTTGTTTTGAAATAAATGATCGTAGTACGGCCAGAATTTTCCCTCTTCTGCTGCACAAGCGGCAGCCATGGCAGCCGTGCGTGCGTTGGGATGAATGGCTTCAACGGGAAAATGTTTAAATACAAATCGCGCCACGCCGGCGTACTGGTCACGAATTTTTTGCATGCTGGCGTAATCGGCTTGGCAAAATGGACACTCAAAGTCGATGAACATGATGACCGTAATCGGCGCATCGGTCTCGCCAATGGTAGGGTTGTGCGCACGGATCAGTTTTGTAGGGTCCGCAATGGTTGGGTTTTTGGGTTGCTGCGCCGCTCCAGTCAAGGTGCTTTGCCTGCCTTCATAGAGTTTTTTTTCAACAGTTGCAAAAGTACCTTGGTTATAGTGCCACAAATAATAAGCAACCAAAGTACCGAAGCTCGCTGCAATAAGCCCGATGATAGCGAGAAAAATAAGGAAGGCACGGCCGGCGCCATGTTTATACCAAGGAGCAGAAGGGGTAAACATATGGTACATAGTATAGCAGAAAAAATAAAAACACCCGAGTTGCGCACATCTCCTTTCAATGTGTGCGTAAACTCGGGTATCTTCTCCTTGCCTTGCTACGTCACGTGAGTGGTGTGGCTAGGCGGTGGCCATCTGGGTCGCGGAACTGGTGCCGCTCAGACCGGGAGTGGCCATCATGGCCGGGGCGGTCGCTCCAGCGCCATCGTTCTCGTCGGTGCTGTCCGTGCTGTCACGGCCTCGACGGCGCAACTTCTCGGCCTCGATCGCGAAGGCCAGCTCGCTGAACGCCAGCTCGCCCAGGTGGGTGACGTTCGGGATCAAGTCCCTCGCCTTCTGATCGACCGCGGCGGCCAGAAGTTCTGTGAGCCTGGTCTGGGTGGCCTTCTTCTCGTCGCGCACGTTGAGGAGGTTGGCCTCGAGCGCACCTTCCTCGGCGTCGAGCTCGGCCATCCTCTGCGTGAGCAGCTCCTCCTCGGTGCGGTCGCTCCCACGCGTCTCGACCGGCTGGAGATCCGTGATCTTGCTGCGGTCGACCTTGATGGTTCCTTCGACCTTCTTGACCCCGGTCGTCTTCGTCGCGGTCTTCTTCTCGGGCACGGCCGGCGCCACGAGGAAGATGACGAACACCATGTCCTTCTTGTCGGTCAGTTCGATCTCACGGATGTACCCGCAGTCGAGCAGGGCGGTGTACGCCTGCCGGCAGGCGTACACCGTCTCGTTCTTACGGCGGATGTTCTTCATGCCCGCCATGATCTGATCCTTCGTGCCACCGACGCCCTTGCGCCGGGCGAAGACCTGCTCGTAGCGGGCGACCGCGTTCATGCGCCCCTTGGTCTGCAGGCGCTCCGGGATGACGCGGGTCGGCTTGTTGGCTGGGTCCGGGCGCCACTGCTTCGCCTCGGCCAGGGTCATCTTGCCGGGAACCATCGAACCGCTCTTCTGCTTGCTCACTTGTCGTGTCCTTGTCCCTTCGGATGAAGGGGGTAATTACCGAGGCGAATTGCCAAGGTAAGCCGCTGCCCAGGCATTTTTCCTATGGCAGTCAACCAGAAAATATACTCCATTTTGGCTCTGTTGTCAAGAGCCTTGACAATTTATAGTAGTTTCGGTACACTGAGGCCCATATTCATCTCTCACCAGGGACCGCCTGAGAAAAGGCACTATTTCCTCTGTTCGCCATTCGAACAGCCAACCCTGGGAGGTTTAAGGAAATCTATGAAAGTTCCATCAATCATGGAGATGCTGCAGGCCGGTGTTCATTTTGGGCACCAGGTTTCTCGTTGGCATCCAAAAATGGCAAAGTACATCTTTACCGAACGGAATGGTGTGCATGTGATTCATTTAGAAGAAACTCGCCGACAGTTGGAAGAAGTTCTTCCGCAAATTAAAGCCATGGCCGCTGAAGGGAAGCAGGTTTTGTTTGTTACGACCAAGCCTCAAGCGCTTGATATCGTAAAAGAAGCTGCAGAATCATGCGGCATGCCATTTTTGGTTGGTCGTTGGCTCGGTGGTCTTCTCACCAACTTTCCAGAAATGAAAAAGTTGATTACGAATTATAAACGCTTAAAAGGCGAACAGGCTTCAGGTGAATTGGAACGCTACACCAAGAAAGAACAGGTTGATATTGCAAAGAAACTTGAAAAGATGGATAAAATGCTTGCTGGGCTCGTGAATCTCGATAAACTTCCAGATGCCGTTTTTGTGCCTGCGATGCAGCGTGAAAAAACCACGATCACAGAAGCGAAATCAATGAACGTTCCGGTAATTGCTGTGTGTGATACGAATGCAAATCCAGAAAAAGCAGACTACGTTATTCCAGCCAACGACGACGCAGTGAACGCAATCAAGATGATTGTAACCCTCGTAGCTGAAGCTGCCAAAGAAGGTCGCGCGGAATTTGAAAAACAAATGAAAGAAAAGAAAATGGAAGTGCTGAAAAAGGAAATTGCGAAAGACGTAGCGGTAGCTTCACAGTAAAAAAAGAGAGTGGACCCATATTCTTCGAGTCCGCCTCTCAATTTCGTTTTCTTCCTAGGTGAAGAAGGTTCTTGTCCATTTATTCTATACATTTTCTATGGCTATTACAGCTTCGATGGTAGCCGAACTCCGCACTCAAACCGGAGCCGGTATGCTTGATTGTAAAAAAGCGCTTGATGAGGCCGCTGGCGACATGGTTCGTGCGGCTGAAATTTTGCGTGAACGCGGAATGCTTAAGGCAGCAAAACGCGCAGACAAGGTGGCTGCTGAGGGATTGATCGTGTCATACCTTCATGGTGGCGGACGCATCGGAGTTCTTCTTGAAATGAATTGTGAAACTGACTTTGTGGCCAAAACGGATGGTTTTAAAGCACTTGCAACTGATGTAGCAATGCATGTGGCTGCGGTTGCTCCAAAGTATCTTTCTCGTGAAGAAGTTCCTGCTGACGTTTTAGAAAAAGAAAAGAACTTTCACCGTGAGCAACTCAAAGTTGAAGGGAAACCTGAGGCAATGATAGAAAAAATTATCGAAGGGAAGATGTCTAAGTTCTACGGCGATATTTGCCTTCTCGATCAACCGTTTATTAAAGATGAAGACAAAACGATCAGTGCTCTCTTAACACAAAAGACCGTTGAGATTGGAGAAAAGGTGTCTGTTCGTCGCTTTACTCGTTTCGTTGTCGGTGAAGGTATCGAAAAAGCGAAGGTGGATTATGCGGCAGAGGTCGCAGCACAGATGGGCGCCTAAACAACAAAAGAAAGAAAAAACTCAGCCTTCCGGCTGAGTTTTTGTTTATTCCTTCCTTGGGCCTGTCTGAAAGTGGGAGAAGTGAAAAAATTTTGGTATACTAGGTGCATCTTCTATGCATCGAGTAAATGCCAAACAATTATTCCGCATGTTCCATCCGCGATCTGTGGCGGTTGTTGGCGCGTCACGTGATCCTAAAAAAATTGGACACATCGTTCTTCGTAACATTCTTGAGGGTGGGTTTGAGGGTGAGGTATACCCGGTGAACCCTGAGGCCGACACAATCTTAGATATCACAGCATATCCTTCATATGCGATGCTTCCTGTTGTTCCTGATCTCGCCCTTATCTCACTTCCGGCGGGAATTGTTCTTCCTGTTATTGAAGAAATCGCAAAGAAAGGAACAAAGTTTCTCGTTTTATTTACTGCCGGATTTAAAGAAGCGGGTCATGAGGGTGAGGCGCTTGAGCAGAAATTAGCAGCCCTCGCTGATGTGTATGAACTCACTATTCTTGGGCCAAATTGTTTAGGGTTCTATCACGCAGCGAGTAAACTCAATGCCACCTTTGCTGAAGTAAATAATCGTGCGGGGAATATTCGCTTTTTATCGCAATCTGGGGCGATGGTGTCGAGCCTGCTTGACATGGCCCGTGCGGCAGAGCTTGGTATGGCTGAGGTGGTCACTTTGGGGAATAAAACAGTCTTACATGAAGCAGATGTTCTTTCGTATTGGGCCAATGTACCGAGTGAAATCAAGGTGCCAAAAAACATGTCGCCACACGAACCGGTTGGAATTTATTTAGAATCCATTACTGATGGGCGCGCATTTATTGAAACGGCCAAAGCTATTGCTAAAAAACAACCGGTTATTCTGATTAAGCCTGGAAAAACAGAAGCCGCGAAAGCTGCTATGCTGTCGCACACCGGTGCTATGGCAGGTGAAGATACGATCCTGGCGGCTGCCCTAAACGAAGCCGGCATTATTCGGGCAGAAGGGGTAGAAGACATGTTCGATCTTCTCCAAGCTTTTTCTTTTGAAGATGTGCCGCGTGGGCCAAATGTGGCGGTGATTTCAAATGCCGGAGGTCCGGCGGTTATTGCGAGCGATGCACTTGAACAATATGGTCTGACGATGGCGCCACTCAAAGAAAAAACCATTGAGCGTTTAGAAGAAGTGTTGCCCCGTGCAGCAGCAATTCACAATCCGGTTGATGTTTTAGGCGATGCCACTTCGGTTCGGTACCGGGAGGCTTTGACGATTGTGGCCAAAGAATCAACGGTTGATGCGCTTCTCGTTATTTTAACCCCGCAAATCATGACCGATATTGCGCAGGTAGCGGAAGTGGTAGGAGAAGTAGGGGAGAAATTTGGTAAGCCTATTTTCTGTGCATTTATGGGCGGGTATCGGGTGGCCCAAGGGGAGCATGTTCTCCACCGCCACGGCATTCCTTCATTTCGCTACCCTGAACGCGCCGTAAAGGCCCTCGGTGCGATGTGGTGGTGGGCAAAACAAACTGAACTAAAGAAGTCAGGTTTAGCTGGAAGTGCGAGTGGGGTAAAAAAAGCCCTGAGAAGATTTTCTGAAATGGAAGATATTCTTCGTCGTGAAGAGAGAGCCGTTTTAACCCCGTATGAAGGTGGCATGATTTTTCGTGAACTCGGTGTTGAGGTGCCTAATTCTCGCATGGTCCACACGTTTGAAGAGGCTGTATTTTTTGCTAAACAGTGTGAGTATAAAGTCGTTCTTAAAATTTCTTCGATAAAGAATCTTCATAAAACAGATATTCATGGTGTCGTGACTGATATTCCGAACGAAGTTCAATTGGAAGCCGCCTGGCACATGCTCACCGATCTTATTCGTCGGCTTCAATCAGAAGGAGATAAAAGTGCTTCTATTCTTATTGAAGAAAAAATTGAGGGTGGGGTAGAAGTCTTTGTCGGAGCGAAGCGCGATAGAGAATTTGGCCCGATCGTTGTGGTTGGTCGCGGGGGAATTTATACCGAAATTATGAAACCGCATACAATGTTTTTAGCTCCCGTTATGCGCTCCACTGTGGCCGAGGCGCTCCTCAGCACTCCGCTTGAAACACTCCTCCGCGGGTATCGTGGAGCCCCGCCAAAAGCACGCAAACTTTTTTATGAAGTGGTCGAGAAAATCTCCGAGTTTGTTGCTCAAAATCCTCGTATTAAAGAATTGGATATTAACCCAATGATCGTAACAGAACAACGTGTGATTGCTCTTGATATTAAAATGATTTTACATTCTGAAGAACGCGGTCTATGAGCGACGGACGTTTTACTTTAGCTATTGGTGGGGAGGCAGGGTTTGGCATCATGGCAGCCGGACTTCTGGTTGCTAAGCTCGCGAGTCGGTCGGGGTATAGTGTGTGCGATTATACCGAGTACCCCTCCGTGATTCGTGGAGGGCACAATGTGCTTTTTTTAACTATTGGAGAAGAAAAAGTTTTTTCGACAGAAACAGGAGTCGACATTTTGGTTGCTCTTACCGAAGAGACGGTAAAAAGACATGTGCAAAGTATTACCCGGAAAGGAGTATTGCTCTATGATTCCACACGCATAAAAAATCTTCCCGAAATTCCAAATCATATAGAAAGTATCGGTCTCCCGTGTGCCGAAATTGCGAAAAGCGTCGGCGGAACCATTCTCATGAAAAATACCGTTGCGCTCGGGGCACTGGTTGCACTTACAGGTGGGTCACTTGATCTTTTGTTTACTCTTTTAGAAGAAGAATTTGGGGATAAAAAACCAGAAATCGTTTTGAAAAATAAAGCCGTGGCAAAAGCAGGTTTTGAGGCGCTGCTCTCTGCCGCTAAACAGTGTGTCACCAGCCGTTTACAGATTCTTTCAAAAACACCGACCCAGCTCGTTATCACAGGCAACGAAGCGATTGCGCTCGGTGCGCTTCAGGCCGGCGTGCAGTTTGTGGCCATTTACCCCATGACTCCAACTTCAAATGTGCTTCATACGTTAGCGGCTGTGGCGGAAGAGCAAGGGCTTGTGTGCATTCAGCCAGAAGATGAAATTTCTGGAATCAATATGGCGATCGGTGCCTCATATGCCGGTGTGCGTTCTATGGTCGCCACCTCTGGCGGAGGGTTTTGCCTCATGACCGAAGCGTATGGGCTCGCGGGCATTACTGAGACCCCGCTTGTTATTATTGAGGGTATGCGAGGCGCTCCCGCGACCGGGCTTCCCACCTGGACTGAACAGGGGGATTTACGGTTTATCCTTCATGCACACCAGGGAGATTTTCCTCGTATCGTCCTCGCTGCGGGTGATGCAGAAGAAGCACAGAGGATGACAGCTCAGGCATTTTATTTGGCCGATAAGTATCAAACTCCGGTCGTTCTTTTGGTTGATAAACATGTGTGCGAAGGGCATGTTACCATGTTCCCACAGAAAAAAAACACTGAGTACCTTTCTCGTGGGAAGTTTGTGGACCGCTCAGAAAAAAACTATAAGCGCTATGCACTTACCCCCGACCATGTGTCTCCAAGGAGTATCCCAGGGGTGGGGAATTGTGTGGTGGCTAATTCTGATGAGCATGACGAATCTGGATATTCCAATGAGGAAATATCTATGCGTGAAGCGCAAATGGAAAAGCGCATGGGCAAACTGGTGCGAGTAGCGCTCGAAGATATGGAAGCGCCAAGTGTGTATGGTGCGAAAGATGCAGAACTCACTATTGTGTCTTGGGGGAGTAATAAGGGGGCTATTCTCGAAGCGATGAAACAGCTTCCTCATGTGAACTATGTTCATGTGACCTGGATGTCACCATTTCCAAAAGACGCGCTTACTACACTTATCCGCAAAGCACCTCAAGTTTTAATTGTAGAAAATAATTATAGCGGACAGCTCACTGGCCTTATTGCTGAACAGACGGGGATTCGGATATCTCACCAATTACTTGGGTACTCGGGCCGACCCTTTTTCCCAGAAGATATTATCGCGGCGGTGAAAAAACAGTTGGCCATGTAAATTTCTTTTTTGTATGTCATCTTCCACAGAGCGAATGGCCAGTCCGCAAACTCCTACTTGGTGCCCAGGGTGTGGAGACTTTGGTATTTGGACAGCGTTTAAAGATGCGGCTGAACAAGAAAAGTGGTCAAATAAAAATACGGTGGTCGTTGCGGGGGTTGGGTGTCACGGACATATTGTGAATTTTATTAACCTCTCTAGTTTTGAAGGGCTTCACGGAAGGGCACTTCCGGTAGCTTCGGGAATTGCTATGACGAACCACAAACTCAATATTGTGGTGTTTACCGGCGACGGCGATTCTTTGGCTGAAGGGGGAAATCACTTTGCCCATGCCGCGAGGCGCAATCACGATATGTTGGTCGTGCTTCATGATAATGCGGTATATGGCCTTACGACTGGACAAACATCACCCCGTTCCCCGAAAGGCTATCAATCAAAATCAACTCCCAAAGGAAATATTGATGAACCTCTTCACCCCCTTCGTATGGCACTCGCAGCCGGAGCCACATTTGTAGCCAGAGCCTATGCCGGGGATGTGCCACGTTTAAAAGAACTTATGATTGAGGGTGCAAAGCATAAGGGTTTTGCCATTATTCAAGTGCTGCAACCATGTGTAACCTTTAATAAGCAATACACACATATCTTTTTTCAAAAAAATATTTACGAACTACCCAAAGAATTTGATCGAACCGATCGTACGGCAGCGTTTGCAAAAACATTAGAATGGGGTGAAAAGCAGATTCCTGTTGGTATTTTTTATGAAGTGAAGACTCCGACTCACGAAGATCAGTTGCCTGTTTTACAAAAGAAGACTCTTGTCGCGCAGTCAGCAGATAAACGGAATTTGAAGGCATTAGAGCATCATTTTAGCTAGGCTCTGGCTTCGACGGAGAGTCAGGGGTATACTCTTTTCAGATGCTTTACTTTTTTGTATGGAACCCCCTATTAGCCATCTTGGCAGCCCTGCACTTTCTTTAAGGGCGCCACTCCCAACATTTCAGCCAAGTGAACACCATACTCCACCGGTCACTTCTGTTCATGATATTGGTACGCTTGCGGGCCATGGCCCTGTTACGTCAATTCACGATGCCGTCGCCCTTAATCATCCCGCAGTAACTTCAGTTCAGGATCTGCAGGGGTTAGCGGGTCATGCTCCGGTTACCTCGGTTGCTGATCTGAATCATCATACCGAAACCTCTCAAGGCGCAGCGCATGGGGAAGATTCTCGATATTCGATTTACGACACGAGAACATCAGCCGAGACCAGTCGAGATGTCCAATCTTCAAGAGCTCATCGACAAGCCGTCCACGAACACGCTAAGGTGGAAAAGTTTCATGAAGGAACTTCTAAAAAAGATCCGTACGAAGTTCATCTTGGGGGCGTCGGTCAGTCTTTTCGAAAAACAGGACTGTCCCGTTTGGGAAGACGAATGAGCGGGGTGTATCGGGCAAACAAAGGAGCCTATAATTTCTCAAAAGACGATAAACAATTTTTAGAGAAAATGCTTGAGGAGGAAGCTCTTAGCAAAACAGCAGGACATGACATAACACGTCTTGACCGCAAAGCTATGAGACAAGAAGCGTGGAAGCGGTATAAGGGGGGAGAAATGGGCCGGGAAAATTATGATGAAATGGAAAGGGTTATTAATGAACTTCAGAAATAAATTGAAGCAAATTCGCTAAGAGCCAAAGTGGTTTTTAAGGATAGTCGCGGCCCATTCTTTTGTTTTTTCTGTATTTTCTTTTTCGTGAAAGAAAAATTCGTCGAGTCGAAGTGAGGGGAGATGAACGGTAGCGCCATGTTTTTTCGTCCAAGCTTCAAGTATGTCAACTGCTCCGCAAAAGTGGGTATAAGAAGAATCTCCGCAACCAAAAACAAAACACTGCTTTCCGCTGAGGTCGTTTCCTTCAACACGTTTTAATAATTTAATCATTGTTTCGTGTGGCTGCCCTTCTTTCCCTTCAAAATCCCAGCTCGGAGAACCTAAAAAAATAATATCTGCCGAGAGAACATCTCGCACCGTGGTTTCATCTGCCTTTTTTAGGAAAACCCTGTATTTTGGGGCAAATACGGAAGCAATGGTGCGTGCTGCCACATAGGTACTACCGGAATTGGTACTGTATGAAATAAGAATGGTCATACTATTCATATAGTATACCATAGCCCATGGCCTCGAAGTTATACAGAATAGAGCGACCCTGTATAAATGTAAAGTGTACTTTACATTACTTTTTATGCGTGCTATAGTGGTAGCATATGGGGAAAACCATGAAAAACTCAGTTCTTATGTGGCGAGAAAAACGTCATATGACTCAAGAAGATTTAGCCGTAGCTGTTGGTGTTAGTCGGCAGACGATCATCGCTATCGAAAAGGGGAATTATATTCCTTCGCTACTGCTCGCATTTTCCTTGGCACGTTTTTTTAAGGTAACGGTAGAATCACTTTTTTCATATGAATAAATTTGTCCACCTCTTTTCTGTTTTTTCTTTAATTGGTTTTTTAGGTGTCATTGCTTTCCTTGTACGTTCATTTGGTATGGCTACGCCAAGTATGGTCGAAAAAATACTCATGGGTGTGGCCATTTTGCTTTTTGGAGTTGTGACTGTATTTTTTTGGCGAGAAAATGAACAAGATGAGCGGGCGATTTTCCATACCCGTTTAGTTGATCGAATCGCATTTTTGGTGTGTGCTGGAGGGCTCCTACTCGTCAGTGCATACGATGTGTTTACCTATATGTACGATACGCGCCTTCTTCTCATTTTAGCTATAGCAGTACTTGTAAAAGTGATTGGCCATTGGCATGCTGCAAAGCATCTGTAGGTTATTTTTAAATAATTTGTATGAATATACGTACATCGTCCGTTTTTGGGATAGTCGTCGGATTGCTTGTTATTGGTGCGGGCTGTGCACGGGTAGCGCAACAAGACGTCTCAGAAGGTGGCACAATGATGAAAAAGGAAAGTGGCGATATGATGGAAGTGCGGGGTGATGCAATGATGAAAGGTGATAATATGGAAAAGGATAGCGCGGTGATGTTGGAGACGAAAGCGAACGTAACCGTGGATACGGTAATGCCGGCGCCTGTAAAAGACGAGGCGATGATGAAAAGTGAAACGATGATGGTGGTGGCTCAAAAAGGCTCATACGAAATATATGCAAAAGAAAAATTGGCTTATGCAAAAGCGGGCGGTACTGCCGTACTTTTTTTTCATGCCCCATGGTGTCCAACGTGCCGTGCGGCTAATAAAAGTTTGGCAGATAGTATTATTCCCGATGGGCTTTTGGTGTTAAAAATTGACTATGACTCATCGTTAGAATTAAAAAAGAAATATGGGGTGACGAGTCAGCATACGTTTGTACAGGTGGACGCAGAAGGAAACATGATAAAGAAATGGCTCGGTTCAACAACAGTCACGGAAATTGCGGCTCAAGTGAAAAGTTAACAGTTTCAGTAGTGCACATGAACACGATTCATGTGCACAGTCTGTTCATTGTTAAAACGTATGATTCTCTTATTTACTTCTTTTTTTGCCGGTGTCTTAACCGTACTTGCACCGTGTGTGTTGCCACTTTTACCCATTATTGTGGGGGGAGCTATTGGCCAAGGTCACCGGTTGCGCCCATATGTCATTGCGCTATCCCTTACCTTCTCCGTTGTTGCTTTTACTCTTTTACTAAAGGCGAGCACTCTCTTTATTGATATTCCAGAAAGTGTGTGGAAATCAATTTCTGCCCTTATTATTATTGTTCTTGGTCTATCAACTCTTTTCCCGACAGCTTGGACGTGGGTTATGAATAGGGTTGGTTTGCAGCGTAAAAGCGAGCAAACTCTGCATTTAGCAGGAGAAAGAACGTCGGTATGGCGTGATGTCCTTGTGGGGGCGGCACTTGGTCCAGTGTTTTCTAGTTGTTCACCGACGTACTTTCTCATTCTAGCTACAATACTCCCAGTAAGTTTTCTTAAGGGTGTGGTGTATTTGTTTGTGTATGCGCTTGGGCTTGCGCTTATGCTACTTGCTATTGGACTTCTTGGAAGAAGGATGGTGGCAAAAGTGGCGGCACTTGCTAATCCAAACGGTTTGTTTCGTCGCGGGCTTGGTGTGGTTTTTATCGCGGTTGGTATCCTTATTTTCTTCGGTATCGATAAAAAGATTTCAACTCTTATTCTTGACTATGGTTATCTTGATGTAACGAAATTCGAAAATTATTTTTTGCAAGAAAAAACGAGCGTGGGTAATAGCCTTGATACGCAGTGTACAAATGAAACATGTACAAATACTGAACGTATAGCAGGGGGGAAAAATTATGCACGGTATCAAGAAATTACAGACCCGGCAGGATATGTAAACAGTGGGCCATTTACCTTGAAAGAACGCATTGGTAAAAACATTATCTTGCTCGATTTTATGACGTATAGCTGCATTAATTGCATTCGTACGTTTCCGTACCTAAAGGCATGGGATGAAAAATATCGCAAAAATGGCCTTACCATTATTGGTATTCACACTCCTGAATTTGCGTTTGAAAAAAATAAAGATAATGTAGTGGAGGCGATGAAAAAATACGGCCTTACGTTTCCTGTTATTTTAGATAATAATTATGGTACATGGAATGCGTACGGAAACAGCTACTGGCCACGAAAATATATTATCGACCTCGACGGTAATATCGTATACGACCATATTGGAGAAGGGGACTATGAGGAAACAGAAAAGAAAATTCAATCGTTGCTTCAGGAACGTGCCGATCGTTTCGGTATTAATATTGATCTACCGCTTGAGAGTGAGCCAAATGTGGTGGCTGAGCGGGTGCGTTCGAAAAGCCCTGAAACTTACTTTGGGTATGAGCGATCAGAGGGGATAGGAAATGGTCTAATTGAGCCCGGCAAGGTTGTGGTGTACGAAGAACCTAAGGTTGTTGAACCCAATACCATTTATTTGGTAGGCGCGTGGAAGGTGGAAGCAGAATATGTTGAAGCTGCAGGCCCAAATGCCGCGGTAGTCTTTCAGTACGAAGCCCAAAAGATTTTTGGTGTGATGAGTCCTGGCCTCAAAAAGAGTGTTGATTTGAAGGTGCTGAAAGACGGACTCGTCGTACCCGGGCCAACCATTTCAAGTGAAGATCTTTATCTTCTTGGAGCTGATCCATTATTTGGGCAGCATACGATTCGTCTTATGCCACAATCTTCTGGTTTTCGTCTTTTTACTTTTACCTTTGGCTAGAGTGCCTTACCCTCGAATACTTACAAATAACCCAGAACCTTTTTCGAGAAGTTCGTGGGTAAAATGGGGAAGGGTTTCCATAAATGCCATGTATGGAGCCATGGCATTTGCGTGGCTAAGGCAGTTGTCGGCCACGACACATACGCGTTCTTTGAGTTTTGGGAGAAGGGCTTCAATATAGGAAGTGTGTTCGTATTTTGTGGCATCGAAAAAGATAAAATCCCATGTGCCCGTGAGAGAAGAAAATATTTCAGGTGCATGACCTTCAACAAGGGTGATGATGTCTGTTACTCCTGCATTAGTAAATGCCTCTTTTGCTTTTGTGCGTCGCTCGGCATGCGATTCAATGGTTGTTATGTGGCCGTTTGTTGAAAGAGCACCCTCGGCTAAGAATAACGCAGAGTATCCAATCGATGTTCCGATTTCTAGAATATGCGTCGCGTTTCTTTGAATAATCAGATTTCGCAGAAAAAGACCAACCTCTTCAGATACATTCCAGGTACTGTTTCCGCTACTTTGAATTACTATCCCTAAAGATGTACGTGTGGCTAGTAGTTGTTTTTTTACTTTCTCTGTGTGCATCATAAACTCTTTTTTTTCTCTAGACGGAGGATTTGTGCCTGGTAGACGCAGGCAGTTACTTGAATAAGTCCCATGATAAAAAAGAGGGTGGTGAATGAAAACCACGTAACAATGAGACCGCCGAGAATGGTGGCAACCCCAGTTAAAATTTTTGCTTCTCCTGTCGCAAGCCCCCACTCACCTCCTTCAGCTCCTCTATCTTCATATTTGGCATACAGCGCATTCCAGGTTGGAATAGCGAGTGCCGCGGCCACACCTAAAATAATTTGAATGAGGAAAAATTGAGCTTGGGTGCTGACGAAAAGATAGCCGAGAGTGGCGAGAGCATTTAAAGCATACCCTATTATCATGAGGTTTGTTTTATCAAATTTTTTATCTGACAGGCGGCCAATGTACATGATCATGATGCCGCTCACAATTAAATATACAGCCCATGCCCAGGTAATATCTAAAATGTTTCCCCCGATGCGCTCAGAAAATACGGCAAAGAGAGGGCCAAACATGCCTTCACCGAGGTACCACAGGTTCGCGCCGTATAATAGTATTTTGATTTTTTTGTTCATCATACACGGGTAAGTATGCCATAGGATGGTCGGTTTTGCTACAAAAAACCTCACAATGATTGCAAAGTAAGAAAAATGTACGTATGATATGTGGCATCTTCTCTATACATATATTATGTCCGGGACACCAGTCGTCTCACGAGAAAAAAGATTTGCCGAACTCTTTCCGAATGAGCCGTCTTTTCGTGTGAAGCAAGTGAGATCAGCTCTTTTTGATGATACGGTGTCTGCTTGGACTGAGGTGACTACCTTTGGTAAAGCCATGCGTGACGTGTTAGAAAAAGAAGTGCCCTTCATGAGTGTGGGTGAACACAAAGTGTATACAAGTGCGAAACAAGACACATACAAGGCCCTGCTTCTGTCATCTGATAACAAGCAGTTCGAAACCGTGCTCATGCAAAATAAAAAGGGGCAGTGGACGATTTGTGTGTCGAGTCAAATTGGCTGTGCCATGCGCTGTACCTTTTGTGCAACTGGTACGATGGGGCTCAAACGAAGTTTGCTCGCGGATGAAATTGTTGATCAATACCGATTTTGGCGCGGGTTTATTAAGAAAAAGAATTTACCAGGTCGTATTAGTAATGTGGTTTTCATGGGCATGGGTGAACCGATGGCTAATTATGAAAATGTGAAAGAGGCCATTCATACCTGGCTCGAGTATACTGATTTAGGGTCAACCAAAATTACGGTGTCGACGGTGGGTATTTTGACACAACTCACGAAACTTCTGACTGATCCAGATTGGCCACCTGTACGCATCGCAATTTCCTTGCACAGTGCAAACCAGAAAAAGCGTGAAGAGATTGTCCCAACGACGGTTCCAAATTTTCTGACTGATCTAATCGAATGGACCCACAAATATAAAGAAACGCTTGGAAACCGAAAGCACCATATTACGTTCGAATATACGGTTCTTTCAGGGGTAAACGATACACCTGAACTCGCAAGAGAACTTGGAAAATATGTAGCGAAAACCGGGTTTACCAAAGTGAATGTGATTCCGTATAACCCTGTTGCAGGGAAACCATTTGAGCGATCTGACGAGCACCGCCGTGAAGCCTTTAAAGAGATTATCCGCTCGTTTAATATTGACGTAACCGAGCGAAAAACCATGGGGGATGATATTGCGGCTGCTTGTGGGCAGTTGGTGGTTGAGCAACCCAAAGGCTAAGGCTGGTGCAAAAAGACGGGTCCCTCAGGGCATTTCTTCAGCCTTGTTAAATGGTAAAAAGTGAGTGCTGTGTGCAGGGTTTGACAAACAAACTGTTTTCTGCTATACTTTGCCAATCTTTGACCATCTTTATGCAGATTCGAAACATCGCAATTATCGCCCATGTAGACCATGGAAAAACCACCCTGACCGACTCACTTCTTCGCCAAACTGGTATGATTACCGAAGAAGGCCAGAGTATGGACTCAAACACGCTTGAAAAAGAGCGTGGTATTACGATTTACGCGAAAAACACGGCTCTCTTCTATAAAGATACCAAAATTAACATTGTAGATACTCCCGGGCACGCGGACTTTGGTTCTGAAGTAGAACGCGTGCTTCGCTCTATTGACTCTGTGGTTCTTGTGGTTGATGCGCAGGAAGGTCCAATGCCTCAAACGAAATTCGTTTTGAAAAAGTCATTGGAGCTTGGTCTTAAGCCGATTGTCGTGATTAATAAAATCGACAAACCAGCGGCTGAGCCAGATCGTGTTCATGATGAAGTTCTTGGACTCTTCATGGATTTGGGAGCGAACGATGCACAGCTCAATTTTCATACCGTCTACGCGATTGGTCGCCAGGGAATTGCAAAAAAGAAACTCACTGATGAGTCAACCAATCTTGATCCACTTCTTGATACCATTTTAGAATTTGTTGAACCAGCTCCAGCTGATATTACGGTTCCTTTCCGCATGCAACCATTCAATTTGGCGTACGACAATTATTTGGGTCGTATGGCGATCGGTCGTATTTACGAGGGGATTATGCGCCAGGGCGATAAAGTGGTTGTAAAGAAAGCCGACGGCGAATCACGCACGGGAACGATTACCAAAATTTATTCTTTCAAAGGGTTTGAAAAAGTAGAAACAGCCGAAGCTCAGGCGGGGGACTTGGTGATGGTTGCAGGTATCCCAGACATCTATATTGGAGAAACGATTTGTGCAAACATGGATCAGACCGCTCTTCCTGCGATTACGGTTGATGAGCCAACGATCTCGATGGATTTAATGGTGAACAGCTCTCCATTTGCCGGCAAAGAAGGAAAGTTTGTCACAAGCCGCCAAATTAAAGAACGTTTAGAAAAAGAACTCGAGGTAAACGTGGGGTTAAAGATCGATTTTTCTTCAGCCGACCGCACTCGCGTGTATGGCCGTGGAGAAATGCACATCGCGATTTTGCTTGAAAACATGCGCCGTGAAGGGTTTGAACTTCAAGTATCACAGCCTCAGGTTATTATTAAAGAAGAAGCAGGTCAGAAGCTTGAACCGTTTGAAGAAGTCACGATTGATACTCCGGATGAGTTCATGGGAACCATTATTGAAAAACTTTCCAAACGCAAGGGTCAGATGATTAACATGCAGCCAGCGAACGGGCATACTCGTATGATTTTTGAGGTACCAACTCGTGGTATCCTTGGGTATCGCGGACAGTTTGTGATGGATACTCGTGGAGAAGGTATTATGGCAAGCCGTGTTATTGGTTTCCGTCCTCATGTCGGAACAATTGAAAAACGTGCTGTTGGTTCGATGATTTCAATGGTTCCAGGTGTTGCTCTTGGGTATTCTCTGTGGAATCTGCAAGAACGTGGCAGTTTGTATATTGGTCCGAATGTGGAAGTGTACGAGGGTATGGTTATCGGAAATACAGCGAAGGGTGAAGAAATGGCTGTGAACCCAACAAAGGGGAAACAGCTTACCAACATGCGAGCTTCTGGGTCGGATGATGCGATTCTTTTGACCCCACCGCTCGAAGTAACGCTGGAGCGTGGGCTTGAAATTATGACTGATGATGAATACTTGGAAATTACTCCAAAGAGCATTCGTTTACGCAAACAGTTTTTGAAAGAAACCGATCGTCGACGGAACTAAATAGAATGAACAAAAAATCTGGTCAATTGGCCAGATTTTTTGTTTGAAAATTTTTTTAATTGAAAAAGCCCCGGTACGCATGCTCCTGAAGGTGGCATAGTCGGGGGCTTAGGTTAGTGGTTTCCATACCCGAAAAATTCGATCGGCATCTGCTCGAAGTGGACGAACGACCGACGTGCGACCCTCTTACCGTTCTCGGACAAGATGCGATGCCACATGGCGGGGATACCGAACTCCTGATTGGCCATGGCTGATGCGAAGATGAGAACGTAGCTTGGTCGTGGAGCAACTCGTCGCCACTTGAGGTGGTCGCGGTCGCGCTTGTCAGATGTCTCGAGCTTCAGGCTTTCATCCGGCACGAAATTGGGTATCTGCGGAAGGATGAAATTTCCGAAATACCGTTGCAATCGAGAGGACTCGTCGCGGTTACCGTCAGCAAGACCCTCAAACCAGGCCACCGTGAGAAAGCATCGGTCGGTGTGACTGCGACCCACCTGAGCCCAACGCGTACTCGACGGACGGTCGTCGCGCATCTTCAGGTAGTGGTTGAGGCGTAGCACCGATCGGTCCACCGAGAGGTCTCGCATCATTCGGTAAAACCCCTCTTTTTTCAGGAGGTTTTTCTGAGTGAGCGTCTTCTCGAGTTGGAGATAGAACGGATCGAGTAGTGTGCGTACAGCCTGGTGCGCATCGACGCCGGTTTGGAGCCATCTGGTCTCCCTTGGGCTCAGTCTTAGACCAGCTTCGCGGTAGATATCAAAGATGTCTCCGCGGATGTGGATAATATCCTTGATATCGGTCTTCCCGCCCTGCTTGCCATTCCGGCTCTTGGTTTCGGCTCCGCGCCGAGCCATATATCCATCATCGGGTTGGTTAGGGTCATTTGGGTCAAACCGCCGGAACGAGGTAAAAGAACGGCGTTCTTGCTCTGAATACCGTAGGAATTCGGTGAATCCTGTGTTGAGTGGTCTGACAAAGCGCCATAGGTCGGCAGGAACAAAAGTATATCCACGGTGAACGAATTGGCTCACCGCTTTTTCCATGGAGAATTTGTTTGTAGTGAGCATGTTCGTTCACCCCCCCTTTTCTTTTTCGTTTACGAACAATCGTAGTATCACACGCCATGCCCCCTATGTAAACTCCCTGTGTATATCTCTTTTTCCACATCTTACCCACATAGGCTATACTATATAAAAGTTGTGAAGAAATGGGGCTCCGTGTCTAATAGATGAAAGTAAAATATATTTGGAACTGTTATGTCGTATGTTATTGCTGTAGTTGTAATCGCGATCGGGGTAATTCTTATTGCAAAAACCGAATGGTTTTTAAGTAATTTTGGTTCCATTGCCTGGGCAGAACAGCATTTGGGAACCGAAGGAGGATCGCGTCTCATGTATAAACTCATTGGCCTCGCTGCAATTATCTTAGCACTTATGGGAGTCACCGGGCTTTTGGGTGAAGTGGTCCTCAGCATCTTTGGAAATCTTTTTCCGCGTCCAGCCTAGTATTTATGAGCTATCATTCGGGGAATGAATTAATCGACGCGAGTTTTCTTTTCGAGAAGATGCAACTTCGCACTGGGATGCGGGTTGCTGATTTGGGTTCTGGTCGAACCGGGCATCTTATTTTTCCCGCAGCGTCCATTGTGGGCGATACCGGGTGCCTGTTTGCTGTTGATATTTTGAAAGATGTTCTTGATGCCTTGAGTAAACGCGCGAAGATGGAAGGGCTTTCCATGATACGAACGGTTTGGGGTGATATTGAAGAGGTTGGGGGGGTGGCCATCCCGGCAGCTAGCCTTGATGGCGTTTTTATTGTAAACGTTTTGTGCCGTATTCCTCGCGAGCAGCATCTGAAAGTGATGGATGAAACCGCTCGTTTACTTAAACCAAAAGCCCGACTCGTGATTGTCGATTGGGCAGACTCTGGTTTGTCGATTGCGCCACCAAAAAATTCCTTAGTTGATTTTGCCTCACTCGTAAAACTTGCTCAAGCCCATGGGTTTGTTGAACAAGAAACCTTTCATGCTGGGCCACATCATGCGGGGGTAGTGTTGTATCGTGCGGTATGATAACGCGCACAACCAAAGCAATCGGCGCGTGGGGCGAGGAAATTGCCGCACGTTTTTTAGTCCAAAAAGGCTATGAGATTGTCGCTCGGAACGTATTAAAACGAGGAGGGGAAATCGATATTGTTGCTTGGCACCCGAATATCCGCGGAGAAAAGACCCTTTGTTTCATTGAAGTAAAAACACGAAGTGGGGAAGCAGGAAGCGCGGAGCGGGCCACGAACGGAAAAAAGATGCATCATATTATGCTTGCTGCACGAAAATACTTGGCCGAAGAAAATATGAATATCGATAAAACTCCTATTCAGTTTGAGCATGTCGGAGTGTATAAAGCCTCTGGCGGTGAACCGAGCTGTACCCATTACGTTATTCCGGTAAATTAGTGTATTTCTTGACAAAGAACCATTTTTATGCTATACTTTTTATATTGAAGTAGCTTATATAAGCTGCTTTTTTTCTTGAAATTTACGTATTTTAGTCTAAGTATTATTATATGGCATCGGAAATCTCAAAAAGCATCCAGATCATCTGTGATGAAAAAGGGCTTAATCCAGAGGCGGTCATGGAGGCCATTGAATCGGCACTTGCGGCAGCCTTCCGTAAGGATTTTGGTTCTCGCCAAGGAAATTATAAGGTGAAGTTTGATCCGGAAACAGGCGACATGAAAGTGTGGGATATTAAAGAAGTGGTGGAAGATGTGGAAGAATCAGAGCTCGAAGCTGCTCAGGTTGCCTTAGCTGAACGACGTGAAGCCGCACGAATGGCTGGTCGTGAAATGACCGAAGAAGAGGCAGCTGATTTAGTGCGTTTTAATCCAAAAACACAGCTCATGATGAAGGATGCTGTTTTGGTTGCACCAAAAGCAAAAATCGGTGATATTTTAGAGCTTCCTCAAGAAGTTCCAGGAAGCTTTGGTCGTATGGCCGCACAAACCGCGAAGCAGGTTATTATGCAGAAGTTGCGCGAAGCTGAGCGCACAACGGTTATGGCCGACTTTGAAAAACAAGCTGGGGGAGTAGTGAACGGAGTAGTGCAACGCCGTGATCGAAGTGGTAATGTGATTATTGACCTCGGTCGTATCACCGGTCTTCTTCCTCAGAATGAACAAATTACCCGTGAAATGTATCGCCCAGGGAGCCGCATGCGTTTTTTTGTAGCATCTGTTGGTGTTGGGCAACGTGGACCAGAAATTATTCTTTCTCGTTCAAGCTCAAAAATGGTTGAGACGATTTTCCGTGAAGAAATTCCTGAAATTCAAGATGGAGCCGTTGTCATCCGTGGCATTGCGCGAGACCCAGGAAACCGCTCTAAAGTAGCTGTTTCGACGGATGATGAGTCGATTGATCCGATTGGTGCGTGTATTGGTCAACGTGGCAGCCGTATTACGACGATTATTACGGAACTCGGTGGAGAAAAGGTAGACATTATTCAGTGGAATGAAAACGCAATTGAGTTTATTAAACACGCTCTTTCGCCGGCTAAAGTAGTTCGTGTGGAATTAAACGAAGCGCTGAAAGAAGCTCAAGCCTTTGTTGTGCCAGATCAGTTTTCACTTGCGATCGGTCGTGGCGGACAAAATGTTCGCTTAGCCGCTGAGCTTACCGGTTGGAAGATTACCGTCGCTGAAGAAGGCGGTGGAGCCGTGGTCAGCAGTGAAGATGCTCCTGAAGCAGTTGAAGCCGCAACCAAAGAAGTGGGGGTAGAAGAAGAAAAACCTGCTGAAGAGAAGGCAGAGTAAAGCCGAAAACCCGATCATCCGATCGGGTTTTCTTTTTCTTTATCAGGGTCTCTTTTTTACTAGTATCCTTGCCGTGCCCATACTCACATGGTATACTCGCCCCATATATTTTTACTCTATGTCTGGCCTTTTTCACATCATTTTATACCAACCCATCTATAACATTTTTGTCGGTCTCTACACTCTTATCCCAGACGTGGGTGTGGCTATTATTCTCCTCACGATTTTGATTAAAGCAGCGTTTTATCCGCTTACCGCAAAATCACTTCGAGCACAGAAAGCCATGACGGCTATTCAGCCAAAGTTGACCGCGCTGCGCGATACGCATAAGACCGATAAACAAAAGTTGGCCGAAGAAACCATGAAGCTTTATAAAGAGCATAAAGTGAACCCTCTCGGTTCTTGCTTGCCGGTTCTTATTCAGTTGCCAGTATTTTTGGCACTGTACTGGGTTCTTCGTGACGGGCTCGGAAGCCAGGGGCTTGATGCGCTTTATTCATTCATTCCTCGCCCAGAACACATTAATCCGTTTGCTTTTGGTTTTGTTGATCTTGGTGTGGGAAAAAATATTCCGAGTCTTGTTTTAGCCATGCTCGCCGGTGTTGCTCAGTGGTGGCAAACAAAGAGTATGATGGCCAAGCGCCCGAAACAGGCAACAGGCGATGCGAAGGTGGATGATATGGCTGAGATGATGAACAAACAAATGCTCTATGTTCTTCCGATCATGACTGTTTTTATTGGGTATACCCTGCCTTCAGGTTTGGCCTTGTATTGGTTTTTCTCGACCGTTTTAACGGCAGCTCAACAGCACTTTCTCTTTAAAAAAGAGCCTCAATTGTAAGTTTTTTTCTATGCGGATCAATTGGCACACTTTAAAAACGTTGCCGGTTGTAACGAAAAGCGGAACCCCGGTCGGAAAAATTTCCGATCTTACGATTGATTCAGAAACAGAGATGATTGTGTGTCTCCATGTGAAACGCTCCCGACTCTCGAAAGAGTTGCTTCTTGTCCATCGTTCCCAGGTGCTCTCGATTACCGAAAAACAGGTTGTGGTAGACGATACAGCGATTTTGATTGAAGAAAAGAAACCAGACCCTGCTTCAAAACGTTCCCTTGGTGATATGGCCGCATTCATGCAAGAAAAAGAAGGGGTATGAAGCGCCTTTCGCTTGAAGAGTCTCTTTTGGCGACACTCGCGTATTTTGATATTTTTTCTTACCCGCTTACTCTTGAAGAGCTCTTCCGTTTTTTGTGGTGCCCTCCGCCGCAACAAACCGCGGGCCACGTAGAGGAACTACTTCTCCGGCTGAAACAAGAAAAGAAAGTTGAAGAAGGTGGTGGTTACTGGTTTTTGCCAGGTCACGCGTCTTTTGTAGAGAAGCGAGAGGTGGCAAGGAAAGTGGTAGAGGAAAAGTTTTTGCGTGCCGGAAAAGCAATGCGGGTGATGGCGTGGATTCCTTTTATTTCTGCAGTGTTTGTTTGTAACACTGCTGGTATGGGAACAGCAAAAAAGGAGAGCGATATTGATGTGTTTATTGTCGTCCGAGAGGGGCGTTTGTGGTTTACCCGTCTTCTTATTACACTTACTCTTACACTTACCGGCATGCGCCGCACCAAGCACCGTGTTACAAACCAGATTTGCTTAAGTTTTTTTGTGACGGAGGCTGCACTTGATTTGGCGCCACTCGCGATTTCTACGCCAGATGTATATTTAATGTATTGGCTTGACCTGCTTGTGCCGGTGTATGATTCCAAAAATGTCCACCGCACACTTATGGGAAAAAATACGTTTGCGAAGGCGTACCTTCCTCATGCTTTTGGCCGCCCTTTGAAAGAGGTGTATGCGCCGACAAATCAATTTGCCGGACGGATAAAAGGAGTGTTTGAGCGTCTGTGGGGCGGCGGATATGGCGCGCTTATTGAACAGCAAGCAAAGGCGCTTCAACAGACAAAAATGAATATGAATAAGAAAAGTATTCAGCATGAGCCAGATACGCGAGTCGTTGAAACCGATACGGTGCTCAAATTTCATGAACATGATCGAAGGGGTCAGTATCGAGACGAATGGCTCACGCGCTGTCGTGAACTCGGTATTTTGCCCTATGACACCGCTTAAAACCTTACTTGATTGGTCGATTCGAGCACTCCTTGTGCTTTTTCCGATCGGCACGGTGTGGATTTTTTCAGTTCCTATGGTGCGCGGAAGTGTTTGGCAGTTTGGGGTGGAGCGAATATACGCATCTGAGGTGCTCGTATGGATCATGGTTTTTCTTTTCTATACTTTTTTTCTCTTTCGCAGAAATAAGGATTCTTTTTCAAAAAAAATATGGAAAGAGGGGGGAGGGGGGGCTCTTCTTGTTGCTGGTGTGCTCTTTGTAAGTAGTTTTCTCGCGGTGAATCAAAGTATTGCGTTTCAGTCTTTGCGTATGCTCGTGAGTGTGTTCGTGGCGTATGCGTTTGTTTCTTTTGCAAAAAAAGAGAATACTCATATCGGTCAATATATTCTTTTTGGAGCAATTCCCGTACTTTTGCTCGGGCTTTGGCAGTGGGGGAATCAAACTACTGTAGAATCAACGCTTTTTGGTTTGTCGCTTCATGCTCGAGATGTGGCCGGGACTTCAGTCGTGGTTGAAGAATTTGGCGGACGATATATGCGCGCATACAGTTCGTTTCCGCATCCCAATATTTTTGGTGGGTACGCAGCTTTTTTACTTCTGTATCTTTTTGTATATAAAAAAAGAAACCTGGTCGACAGGGTGCTCGTGAGTGTGCTTCTTCCGCTTGCGGCAGCAGGGCTTGTGGTGTCGTGGTCGCGGAGTGCGTACCTTGCTCTTATCTGCGGTACGATAGGGCTTGTGTGCCTACGCTCCTTTCTGTGGAAGCGAATCGTTCCTGTCATTGCCGTATGCTGTATCGCTTTTTTTCTGTATCCATCCCTCTTCTTTACTCGTACCAGTTCGTCGGGGGCAGCCGAAATTCGTTCTATTGAAGAGCGGCTGGGCGGGATAGAAGAGGCTCTATCAGGGTTTGCCTGGAATCGTCCCTTTGGGGTGGGTCCGGGTAACTATACGGCATACCTTCATGAAACACATCAAACGCCAGGGTACTTGCTTCAGCCGGTGCACAATACACCGCTCCTTATGCTCGTGGAATTGGGGTGGTTAGGAAGCGTCTCTATTTTTATCGCCATCTTTTTCTTTTTTCGCAAAGAGGCAATTCTGCTTTGGCAGACAAAAGCACCTTTGTTTTTGGCTATTGCGCCGATTGCTTTTTTTGACCATTATCTGTGGTCAACGTATCAGGGTATCCTTTTGGTGAGTATTTTTTTGGCCGTTTTTAATGCAAAAGAGGGTTATCCCTATTCTTCAAATTAAGAAAAAATGATGTATAAAATAAGCTCTGTTAAGCCATATTTTAGCATCTTTTTTCCTCTTGACAACTTCCATTTTTAGGCGTAAGGTGGATACAGAAGAACCTATAGTAGGCAGCAGGCACAGCGCGCTCGCCATTCACCCCGTGAATCCCGACAGGCATCATGGTGTGGCATATGGACGGCATGATGAGCTTACTGCCTACTCTGGGTTTTTTATTTTTTCGTGTATTTTTTGAGCCGGGGCACATGTGGATTTCCCTCCCTTGACACCATTTAAAAAAACGGTACAATGAGTATACAAATTATCACTCATACAAAGTGAGTGATAATTCCATTCTAATTTTATTCTTTATGAATATCCGTCCTTTGGGAGATCATGTGGTGGTCAAGATTCTTGAAGAAGAAAAGATGACTGCTTCAGGAATTGTGTTGCCAGATACTATTGATAAAGAAAAAAAAGAAGAGGGCGAAGTGGTGGCTATTGGCCCGGGAAAATTACTTGAAAATGGGAGCCGTGGGGCAATGGAAGTAAGTGTGGGGCAAAAAATTCTTTTTAAAAAGTGGGGAGGGGATGAAGTAAAAATTGACGGCACAGAATACAAGATAATTAAAATGGAAGATATTTTAGCCATTATTCAGTAATTGATTTTTTATGGCCAAACAAATTAAACACGGAGACGATGCACGCCATGCACTCGTGCGCGGAGTAAACATTTTAGCAAACACGGTTAAAGTAACACTTGGTCCAAAAGGCCGAAATGTGGTACTTGACCGAGGGTATGGTTCACCGGTGATTACGAAAGATGGAGTATCGGTTGCAAAAGAAATTGAACTCGAAGATAAGTTTGAAAATATTGGAGTGGATATTATTAAAGAGGTGGCGAGCAAAACGAATGATGTTGTTGGAGATGGGACGACCACCGCGACGGTACTTGCACAGGCCATTATTAATGAAGGGATGAAAAACGTGGCAGCAGGAGCGAACCCCGTAGCTTTGAACCGCGGGCTTCACCGTGCGGCCGAGGCCATTATTCAGGAATTGCAGAAAAAAGTTTCGAAAAAAGTAGAGAAAGATGAGATTGCACATGTGGCTGCCATTTCAGCGAATGACCGCGAGATTGGGCAGAAAATTGCTGAGGCGATCCATGAGGTTGGCCAGGATGGTGTGATTACGGTTGAAGAGTCGCAGTCGTTTGGTATGGAGATTGAAACCGTAAAAGGGATGCGCTTTGACAAAGGGTACGTGTCTGCCTACATGGTGACAAACCCTGATCGCATGGAAGCGGAGTATCATGATGTGCCTATTCTTGTTACGGACAAAAAAGTTTCCTCAGTTGAAACTATCCTTCCTTTACTTGAGAAGGTGGCAGGAACGGGACGAAAAGATTTAGTTATCATCGCTGAAGATATTGATGGTCAGGCTTTGACGACCTTTGTTTTAAACAAACTTCGTGGAACCTTTAATGTTTTGGCAGTAAAAGCCCCTGGGTTTGGTGATCGTCGCAAAGACATGCTCCAAGATATCGCTACGTTGACCGGTGCTCGGGTCATTACGGAAGATTTAGGGCTCAAAATTGAGAATGCTGACTTGGCCGATTTGGGTTCAGCGCGAAAGGTCGTCGCTACCAAAGAAACAACTACGATTGTTGAGGGTAAGGGCGATGCTGATATGATTAAGGATCGGGTTGCTCAGATTCGTAAACAAATCACCGAGACTGACTCAGATTTTGATGCGGAAAAACTTCGTGAACGCTTGGCAAAGTTGGCGGGCGGTGTGGCCGTGATTAAAGTGGGTGCAGCTACGGAAACAGAAATGAAAGAAATTAAACACCGGGTAGAGGATGCTGTGGGTGCTACCAAGGCTGCGATTGAAGAGGGTGTTGTGCCGGGAGGCGGCGTCGCACTTATTCGTGCATCGCGCGCACTTCAAGATGTAAACTTCGCTGATGAAGAAATGGTCGCGGTGAATATTTTACGCCGTGCGCTTGAAGAGCCACTTCGTATTATTGCAGCGAACGCTGGGTTTGAGGGTGCGGTAGTGGTTGACGAAGTGAAAAAACATGAAGGAAACTTCGGGTTTAACGCCGCGACTGGCCACTACGAAGATTTGGTTGTGGCAGGTATTATTGACCCAACCAAAGTAACAAGAAGTGCCATTGAAAACGCGGTTTCAGCTGCGGGCATGCTTCTGACCACAGAATCGGTCGTCGCAGAGCTTCCAAAAAAAGATGAACCGGCAGGTGCCGGTGGTATGGGAGGCGGCATGGGGGGAATGATGGGCATGTAAGAGTATCTCTTTTAGATATACGCAAAAATCCTCCAGAAACGGAGGATTTTTGTTGCTGAAACGAATGTTTTTAGCGTATACTATCCTTACTTTTTATTTTTCTGTATGAATTATCGTCGCGCAGTTCTGTTTGGAGTTTTCTTGTGGGCGACTTCTGTTGCGCTCTATACACTCACCACCTTGGCTCCGATTGTCTCGGTAGGGGGAGATGTGAAGCGGTCGCTCGTATATTGGATTTTTCTCATCCCTCTCACACTTGGTCTTGCAAAATGGTATTTTCGGAAAAGTGAAGCCACGTTTACCGGTGGGCTCGCCTTAGGGGTATTTAGTCTCGTCATTTCTTTTGTTCTTGACCTTCTCACTTTTATTCCGGCATTTATGCAAAGTGCTAGTGAAGCGTATGGAACATTACTTAGTCTCTACACCTCGTGGCAGTTTTTGGTATCAAGTCTTCTTATTGTCGGTTTAACCAGTTTTGCTGGTTTTGAATTTGATACGACCTATGCTGAACCGATGATAAAAGGTCAAGGGAAAGAAATAAAGAAATAACTCGGTATTTGGGGTGGGTTGCGGCTCGAAACCATTGTAATTTCACGTGTCTTTCAGTAGCATAGATGCATATGTCCCTCCGCACAGACACGATTTTGGAACTCAAAAAACGCCTTCAAGAAACGGTAACTCTGCTTCGACTTACCGAAGAACGAGAGGCCCTTTCGAAATTAGAGACACAGATGCAGTCTCCTGATTTTTGGCGTGAACCAGAAAAAGCTGCTCAGATTTCCAAGCGGCATGAAGAGATTCGGGAAAACCTTGCGTCCTGGGATGAGCTTCAAAAAAATGTGGATGATCTGCTTGAAATGTCTGAATCAGTCGACGGTGAAGCGAATGAGGCTTTGGGTGAAGATATCGTAAAACAAACTGCCGTACTCTCGGAAACATTCGCGAAAAAAGAACTTCAAGTCTTTTTAGATGCTCCTCATGACAAAAATAATGCTATCGTATCGTTTCATGCGGGGTCCGGTGGTACTGAAGCACAAGACTGGGCCGCAATGCTTCGGCGGATGATTATGCGTTTTGCTGAGAAGCGAGGCTGGGCCGTAACTCTTTTAGATGAATCACGAGGTGAGCCTGCAGGTATTAAGTCGTCGGTTATTCGCATTGAAGGGCGCTATGCTTACGGATATTTGCAGTCAGAACATGGAACGCATCGGCTCGTGCGCATTTCTCCGTTTGATGCAGAAAAAATGCGTCATACGTCGTTTGCAGGTATTGATGTGTTGCCTGAAATTGACGAGTCGGCCGCAATTGAAATTAATCCCAATGATCTGCGCATTGACACCTTCATGGCAGGAGGGAAGGGGGGGCAGAGTGTGAACACTACCTATTCAGCGGTGCGCATTGTTCACATTCCGACTGGACTCACGGTACAGTGTCAAAATGAACGATCACAGCTTCAAAATAAAGAAACAGCGCTTCGTGTTCTGCAGGCAAAATTAGTGCGCTTGAAAGAAGAGGCAGAGGCCAAGGAACGCCAGTCTCTTCGAGGTGAGTATAAAAGTGCCGAATGGGGTAATCAGATTCGCTCGTATGTACTTCAGCCGTATAAACTCGTAAAAGATGTTCGAACCAAGTACGAATCGACCGATCCAGAAGCGGTTCTTGAGGGAGAACTCGAACCATTTATGGAGGCCTACCTTCGATATAAAAAATCTTCTTTGTAATTTTTTATGACGCTCCACACTCACCACCCCCGCCATCAGTTTATAGCTATCGCGATCGGTGTCCTCGCAGCCCTCACGCTTTGTGTGCAGTGGATCGGGACAAATAGATATATTGATGAAACCGTTGCCGCGGTCCTCGAGCCTACACCGACAAACATTCCACGTTTTGTATTTGAGTCACCTCCGCCTTTGCCGGAAGAAGGGGTAAAAGGGGTGTATATTACAGCGTACTCAGCAGGGAACAAGAAAAAAATGGATGAAATTATTGCTTTGATTAAAAGAACAGAATTAAATGCGGTGGTTATCGATACGAAAGATTACAGCGGAAAGGTACTTTATGCGACTGAGGTTCCACTTGCGCAATCCATTGGGGCGGCTGACAACCGTATTGGGGATGTAAAAGCACTTATCGATCGGCTGCATGATGAGGAAATTTATGTCATTGCCCGCCAGACTGTTTTTCAAGATCCACTCCTTGCTCAAAAAAAGCCAGAGTGGGCAATGAAGAGTAAAGCCGGGGGAGTTTGGCGTGATCATAAAGGGTTGTCGTGGGTTGATCCAACCAAAAAAGAGGTCTGGGAATACAATGTTGCACTAGCCAAAGAATCTGTTGCACTCGGGTTTGATGAGATTAATTTTGACTACGTGCGATTTCCGTCCGACGGAAACATGTCACTTGTTGTCTATTCTGAACCAGATAAACCTCGTTACGATACTATGCGGGAGTTCTATACATTTTTAGGTGAGTCGCTTGCGAGTGAAGGGGCCTATATTTCTCTTGATTTATTTGGGTTTGTGATGGAGCGCCACGACGGTATGTCGATTGGGCAGCGATTGGAAGATGCTGTAGACCATGTTGATTTTATTTCTCCGATGATGTATCCGTCGCATTATCCATCGGGGCATCTTGGGTTATTGAACCCAGCTGCCAGCCCTGGCATTGTCATTGATAATGGAATGAAAAAAGGTGTACCGTATTTTGTCGATAAGCGAGCTGCTGTTCGCCCTTGGCTTCAAGCGTTTAACCTCGGGGCAACCTACGGAGCCGCGAACATTCGTGCGCAAATTGATATGGTCGAAAAGTATCCAAACGCAGGTTGGCTTCTTTGGAACGCTGCGAATCGGTATACTGACGCGGGGTTAAAGAAGGATGTGGTGGAGGAAGAAAAAACCGTCAGTAATCTTCGATAATTGGTATGGCTTTAACCCCGAGTGACATTAAACGCCTTTGTGCGGAATACGGACTATTGCCTTCAAAAGCCTATGGCCAGAATTATCTTATTCACGATGCCCCCATAGAGGCCATGATTAAGGCCGCAGAAATTCAGCCTGGGGATACGGTCATTGAGGTGGGGCCAGGGTTTGGGGTTCTTACCTTGGCACTTGCCAAAATTGCGAAAGAAGTGACGGCTTTTGAAATAGAAAAAACGTTAGAGGGGTATTGGAATGATCAGATAAAAAAGTATCCGAATGTGCATGTTGTTTGGGGAAATGTCCTTACCTCCTCGCAAACACATCCCTTTCCTCAGGACCGACCATATAAAGTGGTCGCCAATGTTCCGTACCATATTACTTCGGAACTTATTCGGTTGTTCGTTGAAACAGATCCAGCACCAACCCACATTGTGGTTATGGTGCAAAAGGAGGTGGCCGAGCGATTGGTGGCAAAACCCGGGGAGATGAGCCTTCTTTCGCTTGGGGTTCAATATTATGGAGAGGTAAAAAAAGTGATGAATGTATCGAAGGGTTCTTTTTGGCCGAGCCCTAAAGTGGATTCTGCGGTCGTTTCGATTGTGCTTCAACCAAAAAAGAAATCAGAAGCTGAGCTTTTTTTTCTTGTGGCACGGGCAGGTTTTTCTCATAAGCGAAAAAAGTTGGTCAATAATGTGGCGGGTGGGCTCCATGTGTCTGCCGAAGTAGTGGAGTCAATACTTCAGTCGCTCGGTATCCGGCCCGATGTTCGAGCGGAATCACTCTCGGTTTTAGAGTGGACAAAAATTGCGCACGAGCTTTCTTCATACTTATCCACCCAAAAGCCCAAGTAAATTATTGTTTTTTCGACCTATTTTGGTATACTTAAGGCCATGAATGGCCGTATGTTTACAGGCGAACGCATTCAACAACTTTCTCGGGAGCAGAAGACAGGCTTTGTTTTACTCCTGTTTTTTGCTGTTTTGGTGGTTGTGCTTGGGGCTGTCCAGTTGCGCAATACGATTTACTCTCCCTTTGTCGTGCGTTTTGACCCAACGGAAAATGATCTCTCGGCCTTATTTGCTAACGAAGAAACAAAACTTCAACAACTTGATACTGACCGCGACGGCTTAAACGATTACGAAGAGCTTAATTTTTATAGCACAAGTCCGTACTTACCTGATACCGATTCCGACGGATCAAGTGATAAGGATGAATTGTCTGTAGGGAGCGATCCTACCTGTCCGCAAGGTCAAACCTGCACTGCCACTCCTGATACGCTTCCACCAGGAAGTACGACTACCCCAGGCTCTCAGTTTGCTGCTGTTCCGAATGGCTCTGAATTTTTAAGCGGAGTGGGAGCAGGGTCAACTCTCTCGGGTGATGCAAATGCCGATCTTTCCGTTCTTTTAAGCAATCCCGCTCAGCTTCGAGCGATGCTCTTGTCGACTGGAAAAATTACCCCTGAGCAGCTATCTGCAATCAGCGATGAGGCACTCCTTTTACAGGCGAAAGCATTAGTCAATGTTGCCGCAGAGGCACCGCCTGGTGCACAAAATAACTAGCCATTTTTCTGTATGTTTAGGTTTTTGTTAGGTAAGGGGAGGCGGATGGCAGGTATTTTTCTTTTATTTTTGGTTCTTGGAGGTGTGGTTTTACAGCCACTTACTCCAGCATACGCGCAGTTTGCTGTACAAAACGTAACGACTTTCGACTATCCCCGGTGGGAATCAGAAGGGAGACAGGAAGCTAAGTTTAGCTTGACCGAAGCGGTGCTTCAGGCAGCCATTGGTACCGCCTACAATACCGCGAGTTATTTTTTGAAAAAATTAGCCTACGATACCGCGAAGTTTTTAGGTGAAAGTGCCGCCGGAAAAAAATCACTGGTTTTTGAAAAGCCAGCCGGGGATTATATTGCGGATGTGGCAGGTGGAGCAGTAGGGGAGGCGATTGTGAGTATTGGACAGCCGTTCGGGTTAAATTTGTGTCAGATTCCTGATATTCGTTTACAGCTTTTCTTGCAAATCGGTATCGGGGACTTATACGGTCAAGGTTCCCCTACTCCACGGTGTACATTGCAAGAATTTCGAAATAACTGGAGCGCTGAAGGGTTTGAGCGGAAATTTGGAAAGGGTGCGAGTAAGCTCATTCCGCAGAAGTTTAGCGATGCGGTCAGCGTAAAACAATCTGACTTTGGTTTGGCTTTTGGGGCAATTGCCCAGGTTGATGCCATTCGTGCGACCGCTGCTGCGTCTGCTGGTCTTGAACGTACGATTGGGAATGGATTTCGTGATCTGAAAGATAAAGTGTCTGATACGATTCTCACTCCAGCGAGGTTTTTTGAGCAGGCAGCAACAAAAAATATTGCAAGCGATAATTTCGTGACCGGTGGTTTTCAATTATTGGGTGGCGCCATTGCGTCGGGTGCGGCACAGGCCATTCCTTTGGCAGTACAGACCTTCTTAGGGTCGTTCGTTACTACACTTCTTGATCAGACATTTGAACAGGGGCTTTTTCAGCCGAACGCATTTGACCCAAATTTTTTCGCTGTAGGGAATCGAAATCGTGAGCCGGCTGGGGTTCTTTCTGATTTACTTACGGCTCAGGTGGTAAGTGTTCCAAGTTACGACGTGTTACTCAATTTTGTCACTTGTCCAAAAAATCCGAAACTTGATAACTGTGTCATGGATCAAAGTTTATTCCAGGCACTTACGCGAGGTACGCTCGATAAGCCCATGACCATTCGTGAGGCCATGAATGCTGGTCTTTTGCATGGAGATTGGCCACTTATTTCACCGCGCCGAGAAGTTGCCGGAGGAAACGGAAACAGAGACTCTGAATGCTATAGTAATGCGTATTGTTATTCAAACATTCAGAAGCTTCGAAAGGCGCGTATTTTGCCGCTTGGTTTTGAAATCGCTGCGCTTAAGGCTGATCCAGATAGCCCGCAAGAAAACTGGACGCTCCAGAGGGTGGTTGATAACTTTGAGAACTGTGCCCCAGACGGGCGTGCAAGTGCTCAGTTTCCGTATTGCCACCTTATTAATCCAAATTGGGTACTCCGTTCTTTCTCGGCGAGCTGCCCTGCACGGGTGGTTGGGCCGAACCTTGTTACTCCGGCATCTCCGACACGCGGAGAAGAGTGTGCTGACATTGCAACCTGTATCGCAACAAATAGTGATGGAAGCTGTATGGGTCAGGGTTTCTGTACAAAAGAAAAAAATATTTGGAAGCTGAATGGGGATGTGTGTGCACCACAGTATGCCACATGTCGTACGTACCGAAATAGCACTGGTGAAGTTGACTCGTATCTTACTCGTACTATTGATTTTTCTACCTGTACCGCAGATACGGTTGGTTGTCGCGCGTTCAGTACCGAACAAAATGCACAGGGGCAGTGGATTCCTACAGCTCAGGCGAATCTTGCCTTGAAAACAGTAACGCTCGGGCGAAATCAAGCACTCTTTGTAAACCAAATTGGTACAGAAAAAACATGCCCTACAGGCGCCGAAGGTTGTCATGCGTTCTTTACTGCACTTCGCGTCGTTGAAAGCGGTCAGTTTTCACAAACAGCAGGCGGGCAATATATTCAAGCGCCCGTGAGTGAAATTGCATATTTGAAAAAAGCCCCTGACTATCTTGGTTGTTACGATACAAACATTGCAACACCGGAAGTAAATTGGCCACGAACCAGCGCCGAAGCGCAAACCGTTTTTGCCCGGAATAATGCCTGTGGTAAGTTTGCTGCGGCGTGTGCGCCACAAGAAGTTGGGTGTGAATCATATCGACCTCTTGGTGGTGCCGGAGCCCCAGCAATTCCAGGTATGGTCGGTGGAAATACCTGTAACCAAATTTGTGTTGGTTACGATACGTTCCGTCAGGAAGCCACCGCCTTTGACCCGGCCGTATTTCCCCTTCATTTTATTCCTTCAGCAGGCGACCGCTGTCAGGAGCGCTTTGCCGGGTGTTCGGAATTTACGAATATCGATGTTGCTGCCCGCGGAGGAGAGGGTCGTGAATACTACACCGACCTTCGTCGCTGTGAACGACCGCAGGTAAATCCTGGGCAAACATACTATTCATGGGAAGGGTCGGATCGAGAAGGGTATGTGCTTCGGGTTCACACTCTTGTAGCTCTCGATGTTCAGAATAGTGCGTATATGGTAAGCGCGGCTACTGCTGCAGGTACTGTGCAAGGAGTGAATTACAATACCATTTTTGCGGTTGGTAGCCCAACGTATGCAAACGATAATGGTGAGGCGCTCCAAAACGCCGTAACCCGGTGTAACGAAGTAAACTATACGCTCGGTGTTAATGACCCTGTGAATCCAAACCGCGCTGACATTGACTGTCGTGCACTCTATGATGCGAATGGAGAAGTGTACTATCGATTATTGTCAGAAACAATCGCTGTCTCGGCAGAATGTTCACGTTTACGAAAAACAGATTCATCGCTCTATGTTGATGCTGTCTTAACGAACAGTGCTGCTTGTACAGGTCGGGGCGGAAGTTGGGATGTTGCTGAAAATGAATGCCGCCGTTGTGCAGCTGGAGGCCGTGTAGAAAATGGCGCTTGTGTGTACCAAGCCCTCACCACCGCCGGACAATCGAGCGCTTGCCCAGCTTTGGCAAACAATTGCCGAGTGTATGTAGGAAACACAGGTCGCAATGTCTTTGCAACCGTTATTAATGATAACTTTGAAGATACTCAGGCACCGCTGGCCCTTGGTTGGGCTCCGGTTCAAAATAACGCAGCACTTCGTCTGGCTGGGGAAGCGGTTATTGTAGGTGAACATTCTTTGGGAATTCCAGCGGCCGCAGCACGGGTTGCCCGCACGGTTCCTCAGGCTCAAGTGCAAGTCGGAAAAACGTTCACTCTTACCTTCTGGGGCCGAGCTGACGGGTTACAAAATCTCGAAATTTACTTTACTCAAAACGGAAGTCGAGTGAATGCGAATGGTGTCGAATTTGGTGCATTTACCGAACCGACCGCCCTTGCAGGTATTACTGGTGGATGGCAGGAGTTCACGTTTGGGCCAGTCTCGCTTGATGGTGTTGATCCTGCGGAGCCTCTCGCCATTGAGTTCGTTCGGTCAGGAAACGCACGGGATTATTTCCTTGACTATGTTCGTTTAATTGAACTTCGAGACCGTACACCGCTGATCCGAAATTCATGGAGAGTAGCCGGTGGCGGGGATGTTCCAACCCAGTGCGATAGCACCCCAACGGATATATTCCCAGGTGAAGCTCTCGGATGCCGTGCATATACGGACAGCAAGAATCGTGTGGTCTATGCAACTGGTTTTGAAACGATTTGTCGTGAAGCCGCGGTTGGATGTGAGCCAGTATGGGATACACAGAATACGTTAGGTGCCGCCCCAGCTTCCACCTTTGCTCAGGCGTTCAATGTTTGGTGCAGTGCTCCTGGAAGTGCGAATTGTACTGCTCGTGTGGCGAATGTGGATTATGAATGTACGGTTCCACGTGGCCAAGAAGGTTGTTATATCAATGAAGCGATCATTATTCCAACCGGCACTGTGTTTCCTGTTGGTCCACTTCGAGTAGTGAACACATCAGTAGTTATTCCTGCTGATACGGCAGTGGCGGCGCCGCTCTTTCTTACCAATAGAAAAGATGTTACTTGCCGCTCAACTGAACTTGGCTGCCAGAAAGTTGCTATGGAAACGCAAGTATTGCCTCGGGCAGATGCAGCAGCCTTTACCTTTAATGAGGTGTACCTTTTGAATAACCCTGCGAACTACGTTACGGCCCCTGGGGAAAGCGCCGGAATCCTTTGTCAAGCCGAGCAAATTGGTTGTGCAGAATTTCGCTCCGACAATACGGTGAGTTATTTCCGTGACCCTGAATTTACTGGTGCTGGGGTGTGTGAGTACCTTGAAGGCCAATCGGTAGGGCAAACGCGAGTGAACGGTTGGTTTCTGAGAGGTATGGGTCGGTGCAGCCAAGATGCTACCATGGTTTGCCGAACAAATAATAATAGTGATTGTGGAGCCGGTAATACCTGTGTCGCGTCAGCTGTAGCCTGTGACGCAACATTCTTGCGTCGAACTTCGTCCGGTGTGGTATACGACGTACGCTCCAATGATTCTCCAGAATATACGGGCCGTGTAGCGGTGTGTGCGGCCGAAGCTCATTTGTGTACAGAATTTATTGACCCGGTTGATGTATCAGGGGCTTACCCAAATGGTCGGCCGTATTATGTAAAGAACAATGATAAAATTCGCGCCCGTGCCCAAGCTTGTGCTACGGGGGCAAGCCAGGTTGACGGTTGTATTCTCTTTGATCAAACCGATAACCCAAGAAAAACGTATAGTACCGATGCTACATACCGCGCGAGTGCTTTGGCGAGCCCAGAGTTTTCCCCGGTTTCTCCTCGTTCCGCTGGGAGTGTTACTGATAACGATGCAAATATCGTGCTTAAGGTTGATCGAGACCGTGTTTGTGCTGAGTGGCTTGCATGTAAAGGAAAGGTGATTCAAGAAGATGAGCAAGGAAGACAAAGTGAGCTCTGCTACGACTATAAGGCGTGTGATCAGATGGGTGCAGGTGGTGTCTGTACGCACTGGGTAGGGGAACTTGCCCCTGAAGCATCACGTCAACTTACGGAAGATCTCTATATTCAACGAGGGCTTGGTTGGAATGATCCAGAATACAGCGGGTACTCACTGTTTAACCAGTATCAAATCGGAAATCAATCATATATCGTTTTGGATCTGAGTGCAGATAAAGTAGCTATCAACCCACAGAGCCCAGACGCGGCTGCGGATCTTCGTCGCCTTGAGCGCCTTGAAGAGCGTGCGTATGCGGTGTATTTACAGCGGAGTGCAAACAGCGCGTGTGCCCCAGTGGGGAATGAGCGCACTGATTGGCGCGTGTGTGGGTCAGGTGGTCTCGGCCGGTGTTATTCAGGGCAGTGTATTCGCCCGGTAAAGGGTACATTTCCTTCAGACCGTACAATTCCTTCAGGAAATATCAGTCCTCGTGAAATTGAATCCCTTGTTTCTGTGCTTGAAGCGGCATCGTGTAAAGCGTACCCTGAGGCCACTTCACCGTATCCACAATCAGTGCTGAAACAAGAAACAACCGCGAGAAATATACTTGGAGCGCTGGGAATTTCTGCTCCCCGTGTTGAATTTATTTCAAAGTTGAATGAATTTGCAGGAGCAAATGTGTGCCAAACCGGAGAAGATTGTTCGTGTAAGTATGTGAAAGTAACCTACCGAAACGGAGTCGTGGATTATTGGCCTTACTTATATGAAAGTGCGAATGCGGCTGCACCAATCCCAACGCGTGTATGTGCTACGGGGCCAAACCAAGGCCGCCCATGTTCAGCTATTGAGCAGTGTAATGTTGCCACGCCAAACCAACCACAAACCAATCAAACACCACACGAATGTATACCGATTCAAAAGAGAGATACCTATTATGGGTTTGAAGGATTCTGTTTAGAGCGAGATCTAAGTCGTCCAGTAAACGGCATAAATTCTCCAACGGAATACGCCTGCCTCACCTGGCTTCCTATTGGCGTGTCAGCCTCAACATTTGATATTTTTAATGCCGATGACGAAGCGGGGTATAAACCCGATATCGATGCCTTACTTTTGAGAAATACTCCACAAATTGCAGGACAGGCCTACTGTGTTAACTCGACACGTCTTGGTGTTGGGCTTCAGGCGCCAGATATTTCGCCTCCGGTTGGTGGTGGCACGGATAATGCCATTCGTACTGTAGCGGATGGCAACACTGTGTACGATCAGGTGTTTCCTGCAGGCCAGGACCCAACGAACGGAGGAGACTGTAGCACAGATACGGAATTTGAACGAATCATGTGTAACTCGGTTGACCAGGGGTACATTTACTCGGCCATTCAATCGTGGGCATGGCGCCGTTTCGGTCCAAGTGCTCTGCTCCTTCGCACAGAAATGAGCTCCCTTAATGGAAGTAATGACCCAAACACATACGATACCGTTCGGGCAAGTGACCTGCAGGTGTACACTCCTAGTGTTTTTGCGAACAATGTTCATGATGATTTGGTTCTTTCAAACCAAACTGATGCAGAGGTGGCGGCTTTCGGCACCCTTCTTCACCCTCCTCGACAATTTGGGGTAACGCCACCTGGAGACACGACCAATGTGTTCATGTATCGTGACCGAATGAATAACTTTTCGGTAAATACTTCATATCTTGGTGTGCCTGATCCAGCTCCAAATCCAAATACGCCAGATGGTCAGTACAACTTGGGGATGACTCCAGATCGGCTTGATACGTTTAATCAGTCAAATTCCCAACTTGAGCGGAGTATCCAGAGTGGTCATTTTCGGGTGATGCAACGTGCTGAAACTGCGTTTATGCGCTCATCGGATTTGTCTCGAGTAACCTTCGTCCCTCTTGCGTTTCCGGGAGGTCTTGAAGGGTATGCTCCACAGATTTTAAACGATGGGTTTTTCCTCGATGTGGCTGCTCTTCGAAGTAGAGCCCATAATGATCCTATTATTACGTCTGGCCGCCAAACCTCTTTTGGTGGGGCTGGAAGTCAGGGAGATTACTATGCAGAGCCTGCGGGTGGGGGAAATAATGGGGTAGTGGTAAATGTTCGGTATGTGCGCCCTGAAGCCGAGGGGGCAGAATTTGATTCTCTCGATTATACGGATCTCACGGGGGGCTCAGGTTGGCTTTTTAACCAATATAATCAAGAATGTGGAACGACCAGTGTCCGGCCTCAGTTTGAAGAATGGTGCCGCAGAAACCGTATTCAAGAACGATATGTTTCAATTTTCTTTGTTGACCGGGGTCAGGGAAATACGAGTGGTGGAGGATCGCGTTTTCCTTCCTTTGTGTTGAATCAAGAACTCGACACCTCTGTGTCATCATTCGCTGGCCGAAATCAAGCACCAATTAGTGATCCATTTAGCGATAGTGTTCTGTGTAAAACCGATTCGAATGCCGATGGAGATGGAGACACGGAAAATTGGGTGGCTATTGGGATGGACTTTAATGAAGATGGTGAATTCTTAGGTTTTGTAAGCAGATGGTGTAATGAATCTGTTCTTCAGGCAACAGATGTAAGCGACGGTATCTATTTTGCAACGATCGCTCAAATGGCAGACCAGTGTACTGCTGTTGCGCAAGTGCACGACAGTTCCGCACCGCTTACAGAACAATTAAATAAAGCATGGACTAACCGGGTATGGCAGTATGCCACGAACGCGGTAAGTAGTGTAAGTAATGCGATTCGTTCGATGACCCATCCTTCTTTCGGGAGCGTCTTTACGAAAGATGGTATGCGGAATTCTCCATTTGGCTCTCTCCGAATTACGAATTTTGGCACTTCAGACGAACAGGCTGAGATACTCCGTCGATACGGATTTCAGTCGGGTATGCATGGGGAAGATTTAGTTGATGGTGTTCCATATGCATGTAGCGGGGCAAGCTGGTTTGGGTCGCTCTATCTAACAGGAAATACGGCTCACCCTTGTTCAACACTTGAATCAAGAGCTCTCGTGAGTCCGCTTATTCCGGCACAGGTGGCCGTTCTTGGTCAAAACCAAACTGCAGGTGAAAACGCACTCAGTCGCTTATTTGCCCTCACCTTCGATACCTTTAGTTTAGAAAACGCAAGTGTACGTCCAAATGTACAGACCAGTCGTACGACCATCGATCCATTAGTACAAGCCGTTGACCGAAGTGGTGTGAGTAATCCAGTGCCAGAAATTGGCACCTTGGTTGCGCCGCAAATCTATTCGCTTAACCCGGCAAACTGCCCAGGTGGTGGTACTGTGGGCGAACAATCACGGTCAAAATGTGGCCTCGGTGAGCCAAACAACATGACAATTAATGGCCAAAATAGCACGATGCGGAACTACGATCGGAGTCAAGATGGTTCTTCGGATGAAGACCTTGATCGAAGTGGTGCACCAGATCCTCGGGGTCTTATCGGTATTGGTAACCTCCAGGTAAATATGAAATTTTTTGCGGCAGCCGACGACAATAAGATGCCGATTCGTCAGGTACGGGTAAATTGGGGTGATAACAGCCCTATTGTGAATGAGAATCAGACGGGTTTATATAAGAATCGTAAGCCCTACTGTTCTTCTGCGGACAACGCAATTGTAACCATCGGTCTTTGTGGAACTACTGCCACTGACCTCAGTTTGTTCACGTGTCGTACACATGCGGATTGCCCGACAACTGACCCAAGAAACGCTCAAACAAATTATCGGTGTTATGGGCCAGCAGCAAATACCGATCAAGATCGTTCTGATTCATACCAATTTGCTCGATTTGGAAACTCTCCTCGTGCGTGTTTAGCCCGACCATTTAACTTTGTGAAAGACTATACCTGTACGGTTGAAGATGTGAATCCGAACAGCCCGGCTGCATTTACGGTTCGGGTGGGAGATATTCAGAACCCAGATGCCCGTGTTCGTTTAAGTGCGGAATATGGACTCGGTGAAAATGAACGAGTATGCGTCTTCCGTCCCCGAGTTCAGGTGAAAGATAATTGGGGGTGGTGTAACGGGGTTGAAAACGGGGTGCAATCAGTGCAGGGTTTTCATGATGGGAGTGATACTCAAAGTATAGTCGATGACATCTGCGATGATTTAAGCGATAATAATCCGCGGAATGTTTGGACTCGATATCAGGGTGAAATCATTGTAATTCCACTTCGTCCATCGCAAGAGTAATAAGTTTACAAGATCATTCGAGTAAAATAAAACAATCTGGCTATGTAGCCAGATTGTTTTATTTGTAGAAGATCAAATTTTTTTGATGCTCTATGGATGCGTGTGAGGAAGAACGTTCGCAAGCATCCAGAACTTGTAGACACAAGCTCATCGAGAACTTCGTCATGGGATTCTGCACTCCCACCGGCTTCCGGACGGAGTGTGCGTCACGGAAAACGTCTTGTCGACCGCGTTCATGTCGATCACGGTTGCGTGCGCGTTCCGCGCTACTCCATGGGATGCCCCGGGGTTCAAGCCGAACTCGGCGTCGAGTCCGTCGTACAACGGATCCTCCTCCTCTGTCGGAGGTCGGAGAACGCACGTCGACGGCTCCATGTTGTTTTCAACCACGAAGACCGCGGTCTTGTCTCGGGTGCAGGTGAACACCTGCTCCGTGAGCCAGTTGTACATCGAGCAGTCGCTCGATGGGATCGGCTGGCACACGCCGATTTGACACATCTGCCGCTCGGGGCAGAACACGCCCTCACAGGAGGGCGGGGGGTAGCCACTGTCGACGGTGGGGTTCACGACCCCGCTGTCGGGGTTGTTGACCGGATCCGTCGGATCGTCACCACCGCAGGCGGTGGCGAAAGAGACGCAAGCCGCCAGAAGGGCGGCAAAGAAATGGGTATTCATGGTGATTCTCCTCTGCAGCCCGCACTGTGGCGGGGTAAGGGGTGGATTTCTTCCTCACACGTTGTCAAGAACTACGAGAACTATCCTATAGTAGACACTATTTTTGGCATTTTGTCAAGTATTTGACCCAAACTGTGGATAACATGAATACCCCGTTATCCCCATGGGCACGGGTGCCCGATTGTGCTATACTGAAGGGGTTAAGAGTGATTTTCCTTGTATATATTTCCATGCGTGCCTACCTCTCAATAACCCTCGGTCGCGCTTGGCAGAAATGGAAGGAGTTTCTGTTGATCGGACATACCAAAGTCTGGGTTTTTTTAATCCTTATCGGCGCTGCTTCTCTTGTATCATTTTCTTTGGTCCATGCGCAGTTTGTAGAAGGGGCTGCTCTCGCAGCTCCGTATCTCTTGCCCAAAGGCATTGAAGTTGCTAAGGAGGCTGTGGCTTCGGCGCCAAGTCTTACTCCGGAAGGTGTTGCGAACGCCATTATAACCGCGGTTTCCTATGTTTTTCTTGGCATCTCTCGGCTATTTCTCAGTTTAACGGTTTTTTGTCTCGATTATTTTCTTAAATTAGCTGCGTATAACGCATTTATCGATGCCCCTCCTGTTGTGGTGGGGTGGTTTATGGTGCGCGATTTGGCGAACATGTTTTTTATTGTGGCGCTTCTTGTTATTGCCTTTTCCACCATGCTCGGTTTTGAAAATTATGCTTGGAAAAAATCGCTGGTGCAGCTCATCATGGCGGCCATTCTCATTAATTTTAGTAGGCTTATTTTAGGGCTTTTTATTGATGTTTCGCATGTCATAACTCTGACATTTTTAAATGCCGTAGAGGGTGCAGCCGGAGGAAATCTGATTAATATGCTCCAGCTCGATAAAATTTTGCAGATTTCTACAAATAGTAGCGCTGCAGGAAACGAGAGTATCCACTTAGATCTTTTAGCAGGTGCAGCGGCAGCGCTTATTTTTTCGATTATATCGCTCTTTACTATTGGTGCCTATGCGTTTCTCATGCTGGTGCGTGTTCTTATACTGTGGATGCTCATTATTTTGTCACCTCTTGCTTTTGTCTTGTCTGCTTTGCCCCAAACCAATAGTTATGCCAAAGAATTTTGGGGAGAGTTCACTAAATATATTATTGTCGGCCCCATGATGGCTTTCTTTTTGTGGCTTTCATTTGCAACACTTGGAAATGGTGATATCTCGGCTTCGCTCGGTGGGCCCGTGGGTAACGCAGAAGAACTGCAAGGAGTTTCAGATCTTGTTTTTGAACAAGGGAATGAAAGTCCGTCAGTTAGTATTAACGCTATTGCGCGCTGGGAAAATTTATCCGGGTTTTTCATTGCCGTCGGTTTTCTTCTTCTCGGTATTGAGCGTGTGCAAAAAATTGGCTTACGTGGAAGTGATATTGCGGGAAGCATTATTAGTGCCGGTAAGAAAGTGACGAAGGGTGCGCTTAAGGCTGGTGCAATTGCTGGAACTGGATACCTGCCATATAAATACGGAAAATACTATGGACAGGTTGGAATTGAAAAGGTTAAGCAGGGGTACTATAAAACTCTGGGTGCAAAAGATGGAGAGCTTGAAGGTCGTTTATCTGAGTACCAGGCAACCACGAAAGCTGTTCGAGATACCAATATTGCCAGAGGGTCACGAACCTCAGGAGCTGGTTCTGCTTTATCAAGAGCGACAGTTGCTTTGGAAACGGAAAAAGCACGAGGAAATGCAGAACAAAAGAAAGAGGAATATAGCTTGAGAGATCAACAGATGGAGCGTGAGAAAGCTGCTTTGGAGAAAAAAATTGCAGAAGGGGAGAAAAGGGATCGAAATACATTTGCTCCGGGGCAGACAAAGTATACCGATGAACAACGGGCGAAGTTTGTTGGTGAGTACTTAGAAAAAAATGGCAATAGCATGCCAATGCTTGCTAGTGTTTATCAAGATGCGCTTTTGAAGAGAACGCAGGGTGGCTACGAAGGAAAGACAGTCGGGCAGTTAGCAGCGATGCGTGATATGGATAGAGTCATCCAAGGGCAGGATCCTAAAGAGGTTATGCTCAGTCAAGATGAAGCACATCGGAAAGCCATGGCTGACTATGCGAAGTTCAATTTTCAAGAACGAAGTGATGCGATTCGAAAAAATATTAGGGAAATTGATAAGGCAAAAGCAGCGGGAGATCAAAAAGCATTAGCTGCTGCACGGGGGAATATGGATTCTCTCATTCATAGCTCACTTGAAAACGGAGAGGGAACCAACCTCATGAATATTTTACGTGAAGAAAAAGCCATCGGGTTCAAAGATATTACAGAAAGTGCCGAAGACATTCCACAGATCATTTTAGGGCTTCAGGGCGCTCTTGAAAAAAGAATTGACCCAGGGGTTTCTGACGATGAAAAGATGCAGAAACTCGATGGTGCTCAAAAAGATTTGGTGAGAAGTTTAGGTGGAAAAGCGCAGGGGTCATTTCGTAATTTGGCCACTTCAATGGATCGGAATGCGGAGCTTTCGAAATCGTATCAATATAAGGGGCAGGTTCGTCGTGGGCTCGATACCGAAAATGACTTGAGGGAAGCATACGGGTTTACGCGAGCAATGGGAATTGGAACGAATGCGCAGAATGTGAAGTATATTACGGATGCAGTAAACAACCCTGATAAAATGGGTACTGTTATTCAAGATAGATCTGTAGAGTATGCTCGTCGCGACCAGAGAATTTCTGGTATTGAACGTGCGCCAACCGTGTTTACACTGAATGTAGATGGACGAGCCGAGAGTGTCGTTGATGGCGATATGCAGAGGTTGATCGAAAGTTTAGGAAATGCAGATGCCTCAACCATTAGTGGAATCAAGAAATCCATCATGAATGTCCTAAGTGGTGGTACAGAAATGAAGGGGGGCTTCAATGGTACAGGTTTTGATTTTGCAAATTCTGACATTAAAGAAATTTTCAAGAAGATTGTTGCAGACCTTGAAGTGAGAGTTTCTGAAGCAGTTTCGGGTGGTATGTCTAAGACAGAGGTTGATTATCGTCAAAAAGCTCTTGATACTTTCATAAAATCAGCCGCTGGAGATGCTACGCTAACCCGAGATAAAATAGAAGAGATTTTGGATAATGTAGAAAGGAGTTAATACGTTATATGCCCGACGCTCTTCAATCATTCATTCCGAACATCAAAACAGAGCCTGAAGCGCTTCACGCGGCTTTTGATGTAGTGTTTTCTGAACGGAGTCAGGTGGATGAACTGTATCGTTTGTGGCGAGATTTCTTTGCCGATAATCAGGGGAACTACGCCCGTATTAGTGGGTATCCTCATCACTGGGAATTATTTGTTCGTCTCACGTGGGATATTTTTCTCCGCCTTCCAGAAAATGAGGTTTTTGCCCATTTAAAGTGGCAGGTACCGACCGCCTTTCGGTTGAATCTTCCTGTCGAAGATCAAGTATTCTTTTTTCTCTATCGGAGGTATGTAGGGGAGAAAGAAATAGAAGTGGCCTATCGCTCCATGCGCCAAGAGATTTTAGAAAGCCCCGTACCAATTAACCCAGGAAAATCTGGAAGTTTACCGCTTCGAGATTTGATAAAGCAAAGAAGTGCTGTTGTTCGGAAAGATGTCGGGCTCGATGATTCAGCCACGCTCGCGCGTATTGAGCAAGAACTTTTTGCCAACGCTCCCTTGCATGCAGTGACCGAAGAGGTTGATAAGGTGGCGATTACTCGATCTTTTCTTTCTTTTGTCGACTTTCTCAGAAAGAACGAGGCGATTACCAATATCTTGGTAGATGTTATGTACAAACGCCAAGAAGCAGCATTGAATTTTTCTGATGAAGCACTTCAAAACAGCCCTCCGCTCAAAACTCCAGAAAAAAAGTCGGAAGGAAATAGTATGCCAGAGGTGAGTGGGGAATCAAAAAATCGATCTTCTCGAAGAGAAGAAAAAGAGGTCCAGTCTCCTGTACTACCAATCCCACCCACCCCAAAGATGCCAGAAATTACAGAGCATATCTCTTACGTTCATATTCAAGAACTGATTGATGAGCGGTTTTCTAAAGATGAAAAAGGGGAGTATGAAGATGTCGATGCAGTGCTTGCGATGCTGAGCACTCTTGCCATGGAGTATGGTGATGAAAAAATAGGGGAGTTGTATTATTTTGATGAAGGGGCTGAGAGATTTCAGTGGAACGCTGACCTTATTAAAGAGTAGTTCGTTTGTATGCCACAAGAACCGATGATTTGGGTTCGAAAACCAGATGGAACCAAAGTGCGACTTACCCTCGCTGAGTTTCGTGCCTCTAAGAAAAAATCCTCTGTACCGCCTCGTCAAGCGAGTTCTTCTTCTGTTTCAGATTCTCGTAATACTCCGGAGTCTGAAGAGTCCCCAGAATGGGACAAGGACGATCACACTTCGCTCATGGAGGTGGATGTGGAAAAAAGTCTCCCCATGGTTCAGGAGGTACAACAGCCTCAAATGGAGAAAACCTCAAAGCAAGAAGAGCGTTTCCGGTCTCGCCCGGTTCCGCAAGAATTATCCCGGCTGATTGAGTCGGCCAGGGAGCGTCCGATTCTTCAAGATATTCGGCCAAGTTTAAATGGAAGCGCTTCACCTGCACGCATGCGTCGAACCATGGGGCCGGTTGATGAGCTCGGGAATATGACTTTAGTAGAGTTGCGCCGTCTTGGGGGAAGTGTTTCTCAAATCGGGGAGGTTATTTCAAAGAAGTTTCACACGCTGAAAGCTGATACTTTTTTGCAGTATGTGGCGGGGGTAAAAGCCTGGGAACATAGCCCAGTATATATGATGTATGTTCATGTGCTTGAAGAAGCGCTAAAAAATAAGGAAACAATTGTTGAGTACACCACTCGAACGGCTGGGGAAAATTCTTTGACTGCTCCTGAGGTAGCGCTTATTCAACAAATACACGCTGAAATTCGTTTATAGTATGCAGCAGTTTGTTGTTCCGCAATTTATCGATGTCGAAGACAAGATTTTTGGTCCGATTACGACACGGCAATTTGTGATTTTGCTTACCGCTGCAATTACTGTTTTCTTTGCCTTCCGTTACGGAGATTTTGCTCTTTTTCTTGTTGTACTTGTGCTTGTTGGGGGTCTCGCACTGCTGTTTGCTTTTGTTCGGGTGAATGGACAGGCGTTTCATTATTTCCTTTTGAATATTATTCAAACATTTCGCAAATCTCGTTTGCGCGTGTGGAGAAAAGAATATTCAGTCGATGAGTTAAATTACCTGCGTCGCCGTTTTGAGGATATTGAGGTGTCAGCTATGCCAACAGCTCCGCCAGTACGCCGGGCTCGTATTCAGAATTTAGCCCTTCTTGTGAATACTGGCGGTGCATACCGTCCGCAAGATGACGTGTAATTACTATGGCCAACTCTTCACCAAAGAAAAGAAAAAAAGCAGGCTCAAGTAAGCCGTCAACACAGGCTCATTTGCCTATCGCCGAGATTAAAGATGGTGTGGTCGTTCTGAAAGATGGCACGATTCGCGCAGTCGTTATGGTTTCGAGTGTGAACTTTGCTCTGAAATCAGAAGATGAACAGAATGCGGTTATTTCTGCGTATGTGGGTTTCTTAAACTCTATTGATTTTCCGCTTCAAATTGTGGTGCAGTCGCGCCGACTTCAGATTAAGCCGTATCTTGAGATGCTTGTTAAGGCAGAGCGCGAACAGGCCAATGAACTTCTTCGCACCCAAACCGCAGATTATCGCGCCTTTGTGGAAGAGCTCGTCGAAATTGGTCAGATTATGACAAAGCGGTTTTATGTGGTGGTGCCGTATGATCCGTTGTCAAATAAAAAGAAAAGTTTCTGGGCTCGAACAAAAGAAGTCATTAAACCAGCACTTACTGTGCGGCTAAAAGAAGAGCGTTTCGATCAGAGAAAAAAAGATTTACTTATCCGGGTGCGGCAGGTAGTTGGAGGCTTGCAGAGTATCGGCCTCCAGGTGGCCCAACTTGATACGCAGTCGCTCATCGAGCTTTATTATGCCACGTATAACCCATCAACGGCTTTTGCTGAAGAACTCACCAAAATGAGCGATCTTCAAGTTGAAACTATCTAGGTATGCCTTTTAAACCAGAATCCACTGCTCGTCGCGGAGGGGTATCACAATCAAAGAGCACGCCACGCCTCAAACAGCCGAATGAGGATCTGATTAGCTTAGAAGAGGAGCGCCTCTTCCGTGAAGGAACCGTGGCGATTCGGGATCTTATTGCCCCTTCTGCTTTTCGCGTTGAATCGAGCTTTGTTCAGTTAGGGGATATTTATTTGCGTACCCTTTTCGTGATTACCTATCCTCGGTATATAACAGTGGGGTGGAGTGCGCCAATTTTGAATTTGAACGTGACCATGGATATTGGCATGTTCTTTTATCCGGTGAATGCAGCGATTATTTTGAAACAGCTTAAAAATAAAGTAGGTGCACTTGAAGCCCAAATTTCGGCAGATTCGGAAAAGGGGGCTGCGCGTGACCCAATTCGTGAAACTGCGCTTCGGGATATTGAAAAGCTCCGTGATGATTTGACTCAGGGGACTGAACATTTCTTTCAGTTTGCGTTTTATGTAACTCTCTACGCGAAATCAAAAGAAGAGTTGGAGCAAGTTTCCAATGATATCGAAAACATGTTTGGCTCGAAACTTATTTACAGTAAGAGCGTTTTGTTTCAGGCCGAACAAGGGTTCACTTCAACCTTGCCTCTCGGCATCGATGAGTTGAATGTCGGATTCAACATGAATTCGAGCCCAATTGCCTCATCATTTCCTTTTATTTCTTCAGAATTAACGAGTGATGACGGTATTTTGTACGGCATCAATCGGCATAATAATAGTTTGATTCTTTTTGATCGGTTCTCCCTTCAGAATGCCAACATGGTCGTCTTCGCTACGTCCGGTGCCGGAAAATCATATGCCGTAAAGCTTGAAGTACTTCGAACCATGATGCTCGGAACCGATGTGATTATTATCGACCCGGAAATGGAGTACGTGCACCTGTGCGAAGCGGTGGGGGGTACCTATATTAACATTTCACTCTCATCTGAAAGTAAGGTTAATCCTTTTGATTTGCCGCGTCCTGTGGGTCAACAGGTGTCGACCGAAGATATTATCCGAAGTGCGGTCATCACTCTCAAAGGTCTTCTGCGTATTATGCTTGGGTCGATGAGTCCTCAAGAGGATTCTATTATGGATCGGGCGCTTCTTGAAACATTTGCGAAGAAAGATATTACCTCTACGGTGAATTTAGGGACGGTCGAGCCGCCGATCATGCAAGATCTTCTTGACGTACTTGAGGGGATGGATGGGGCAGATCAGCTTGTCCTTAAACTTCGTAAGTATACGGAAGGAACATTTTCTGGGCTGTTTAATTCCCCGACCAACGTGAACATGAATAACCAGCTTGTGGTGTTCAGTGTTCGTGATTTGGAAGACGAGCTTCGTCCGATGGCCATTTATACGCTTGTGAATTATATTTGGAACATTGTTCGCAGTGAGCGTAAAAAGCGTATTCTTGTGATCGACGAAGCCTGGTGGCTCATGACGAATGAAGATAGTGCGAAGTTCATTTATGCACTCGTAAAACGCTGCCGTAAGTATTATCTAGGTGTAACGACTATCACTCAAGACGTCAACGACTTTTTGCGTTCCCAATACGGACAAGCTATCGTTACAAACTCGGCTCTCCAAATGCTTCTCCGTCAATCTCCAGCCTCAATTGATTTGGTGCAAAAAACATTCTTACTTACAGAAGGGGAAAAGTATCTTCTTCTCGAGAGCGGGGTCGGTGAGGGGATTTTCTTTGCTGGGCTGAAACATGCTGCCATTAAAATTGTGGCGTCGTATACGGAAGATCAGCTCATCACCTCTGATCCGCGACAACTTATGGAGATTGAAAAAGCGAAAAAAGAGTTTGCAGCAGAAATGCTTCGTCAAAATCGTTCTTAATGCTCTTCTATGACTGTTTCACAGCGTCTATGGTTTATTCGTGTGAGTATTATCATCGGGATTCTTTTGGCGGCCCTTCTTTTTATTGCCGTTATTCAGAATCGAGGAGAGAAAAATCCGAACAGTACGCTTACAAATACGACAACTGAGAATTTGGTTAATCCGACACCCTCGGTTCTTCCCGGGTCTCTTCCCCCTAGCCGGGCAGCGACGAGCACTATGAGTCCGAGTGATCGTTATCTCGTTCAACTTTCTCGAGTCGTGGTTGAGCGGTTAGGGAGTTATTCCAATCAAAACGATAATAATCACATTGATGACATCATGCCGCTTCTTACGGATCGTATGGTTCGCTATGTGAACACCCTTCGGGTAAACCAAAGTAATACCTATAGTGGTCAAACTACCCGAGTGGTAACGGCGGCGCTTCAATCAAAGAGTGGCGCTAAGGCTACTATTCTAGTGAGTGTACAAATAGAAAATGTGACAGCCACGAATTCTGAACGTTTGTATAAAAATGCTCGAGTTGAGTTAAGTGAAGTGAAGAAAGATGACTGGCGTGTGGATGGGATTTTTTGGGAGTAGAAAAAAATGTGTTCCGGAGGGTGCTTACAACCATAGGCCAGTATCTTTTTCCCGAGTATTGTTTCGGGTGTTCAAAAGAAGGGGAAATTGTTTGCCCTTCCTGTCGAGAGCCCCTTCTTGCCTTTGAGGCTCCTCGCACTTTGGGTGAGCATAGAGCCCTGTGGTGGTACAGCGAAGCAGCCTTACCCGCCCTTCTTCTTAAAGCGTGGAAATACGGGTATCGACCACAATTAGCTGGTTTTTTTGAGCCCTCGATTGAACTTTTCCTCAAGAAGGAAGAGGGGTGGTTCAAAGAGATCGATGGGGTTATCGGAGTTCCTCTTCATCCGTATCGATATGCGGAACGGGGGTTTAACCAGGCCGATCAAATAAGCGAGTTGGTTGGAAAGATTCTTCAGGTACCGCCTCTTTGTGCAGTAAAACGTGTGCGGAAAACGCTCTCGCAAGCAAAACTCTCGAAGAGCGAACGGCAGGAGAATGTGAGTAAAGCCTTTTCTCTTGCCCCGAATGCCTGTGTGGTTGGGCGAACACTTCTTGTGGTCGATGATGTGTATACTACCGGTGCAACCATGCGAGAAGTTGGTTCTGTGCTTATAAATGCGGGTGCGAAAAGCGTTCTTTATTTTACCCTCTTCAAAGATCCGTTGCCCACATCAAAGGTCTAGTCAAAGCAAAAAAGGTGTGCTATAGTAGCGCCACAAAAAATAAGGAGAGATGGCTGAGTGGTCGAAAGCGCCTCACTGCTAACGAGGTAGGGATTAACGTCCCTCGTGGGTTCAAATCCCACTCTCTCCGCAACAAAAATAGACCCGTATCAGGGGTCTATTTTTGTTGCTTAGTTAGTTGGTGGGATTTGAACTGGGGAGGGTTTGGGAACCGGGAGGTTCCCACCTCAGTTGAGGGAAGGTTGGGAAGGGGTGGAAACCCTTTCCCAAGCGCAGGTGAAGCCGAGCATTCAAATAGCAGAGCGCCCACTCTCTCCGCGAATATAAAACGCAGGCACCAAGGCCTGTGTTTTATATTCTGGATCGAAAGTTGGAGTTTGAGCGGCGATGGTTCGGTGTTTTCTCCGACATTTGACTTTTTGGATTATATTTCGTATAATCGCACCCGTACGAACTGCTTATCAAATACATCTTTGGAGAGATGGCTGAGCGGTTTAAGGCGACGGTCTTGAAAACCGTTGAGGATGAAAGTCCTCCGTGAGTTCGAATCTCACTCTCTCCGC